>JBOFXO010000084.1:0-2324 GCA_051654185.1 Vibrionaceae bacterium
GATTGCGCTAGATAGCAATGAGCTATCGGGCGACATTTTATGGGACAAAGCCAAAGATCATCTGGCGATTGAGATGAAAAAGGCGGCGATCACGCTGCCGGCATCGAAAAAGCCTGCGCCAAATCGTAGCGTGCAGCCAACAGTCAAACAAGGCACGCCAATGTTAGACAGCGCGGTGCTAAAAGCCATTCCGAATTTGACGGTGCACATCGCTGATTTTCGCTTACAAGGCTATCCCTTTGGCAAGCTGCAGGCGCAAGTAAGTAAAACGGCGAGTAAGTTGTCACTTAATGAGTTTTCATTAAAAAGCGAAGAGATAGGCGCAGCGGCTAAGGGCGACTGGCATGTTGATAAAAAAGGTCACAGTCAATCGCATTTTCGTTTTGATATCCACGGCAAAAATAGCAGCAAATTGATGGAGCTTTTTTCTTTGTCTGACGGCATTTTAGATGCCAAGTTTCGCAGCAAAGGGGATCTTAATTTTGCGGGAGCGCCGTGGCAGCCAAAGCTTGCGACTTTAAACGGTAAATTTAATTTGCAGCTCGACAAAGGCTATATCAGTGGTATTGGCGGTGGTACGCGCGTGCTTGCGCTTTTTAGTCTTGACTCTTTGCTGCGTAAAATTCAGTTTGATTTTTCAGGAACCTTTGAAAAAGGGCTAGCCTTTGATCTCATCAAGGGCAATTTTTTACTAGATAGCGGCGTGATGAGCAGCAAAGATATTGAAATGCAAGCGCTGGCGGGCGACATGTTTTTGCAAGGTCAGATGGATTTTAACCGCAATGAGATAGATGCTAACGCGCAGTTTATTCCTGATTTTACCTCCGGTTTGCCTGTTTTGACCGCTTTTGCCGCAACGCCGCATGTTGGGCTGTATGTCTATGCTGTTGCGAAGATGATCTCACCTGTGATTGATGCTATCTCGCAAGTAGAGTATAAATTGTCAGGTAGCATTGATAGCCCTAGTATAAAAGAGTTATCGCGCAAGAAAGGCGTGGTCGCTTTAACTGACAAAATTAAAGATAACTTACTGCCACTAAAGAGCCAGTGAGCCTCACGATTAATTAAGAGCGAATTATTATGATCCTTGATCAAGTTGAGCAAACATTGTTGCATCTCTCTGGCATTACAAAAAGCCAGTTAAGCCAAACACTTGAGCATCTTGCTGCTCGTCATATCGATTATGGCGATATCTATTTTCAGTCATCTTGGCATGAAAGTTTGATCTTAGAGGACAAGATCATTAAAGACGGCTCCTTTAATATCGATAATGGTATTGGTGTGCGCGCTATCAGCGGTGAAAAAACCGGCTTTGCTTATTCTGATCAAATTAACAGCGCCGCTTTAATGCAAAGTGCCAGCGCTGCGCGAGGCATTGCGCAGGAAAATGGCCGCAAGCAGATAACCGCGCTTTCAGGAGCCTCACCCACGCTGATGTATCAAAGCGTGGATCCGCTGCAAACGCTGAGCAAGGCGCAAAAAATCGCCATGCTAAAAGAGGTTGATGCCTACATTCGTGCTAAAGAGCCGTTAGTGCAGCAAGTTACAGCAAGTATCAGCGGCACCTATGAGCAAGTGCTGATTGCCGCAACTGATGGCACTTATGCGGCCGATATTCGCCCGCTCGTGCGTTTTTCTGTGAGCGTTTTGGTGGAAAAAGATGGCCGGCGTGAGCAAGCTGGCGCTGGCGGTGGTGGCCGTTTTGGTTACGACTATTTCTTGCAGCAAGAAAAAGGTCTCTCTCATATACTGCGTTATGCTGATGAAGCGTTGCGTCAGGCGCTGGTCAATTTGCAAGCGGTTGCGGCACCTGCTGGCACAATGCCGGTGGTACTTGGCGCCGGTTGGCCTGGTGTGTTGCTTCATGAAGCAGTAGGGCATGGCCTTGAAGGCGACTTTAACCGCAAAGGCTCCTCGGTATTTAGTGGTAAAATTGGCGAGCAGGTAACTTCGCCCTTGTGTACCGTGATTGATGACGGGACGCTAGCCGATCGCCGTGGCTCTTTAACCATCGACGACGAAGGGGTAGCTGGGCAGCGTAATGTGCTGATTGAAAACGGCATTTTAAAAGGCTATTTGCAAGATAAACACAATGCGCGCTTGATGGGCGTTGCAGCAACCGGCAATGGCCGGCGCGAATCTTATGCGCATTTGCCAATGCCGCGCATGACTAACACCTTTTTGCTGCCAGGCGAAAGTACGCCTGAGCAGATCATTGCAAGCGTTGAGCGCGGTTTGTATTCGCCAACCTTAGGCGGCGGGCAGGTTGATATCACCTCGGGCAAATTTGTTTTTTCCACCAGCGAAGCGTACTTGATTGAAAA
>JBOFXO010000085.1:0-3648 GCA_051654185.1 Vibrionaceae bacterium
GGGGAAAAGCGGCGATGATGCTAGCGCTGCAATCGCCACAGCTGGTCGAAAAACTGACCGTTCTTGATATGGCGCCAGTGATCTACCACACGCACCACCATAACGCCATTTTTGCCGCACTTTTAGAGGTGCAGCGCGCGCGCATTACATCAAGAGCGCAAGCCGACCAATACTTTGCAAAGCAGCACGTCGCACCAAATATTCGGCAATTTTTATTAAAATCATTACAGCTGCAGCCTGATGGCACTTATGATTGGCGCTTTAACTTAAACAATTTAAACCGCTGCTATCCGCAAATTTTAGATTGGCAGCCGGCGCCTAATAGCCAATTTGCAGGACCTGTGCTTTTTATCAAAGGCGGGGATTCAGATTATCTGCAAAGCGCGCATCAAAGCGCCATTTTGCGCCAATTTCCCAATGCAAAAGCACATATTATAGCCAATGCCAGCCACTGGCTGCACGCGGAGCAGCCGCAAAAAGTGCAAGAGATCATTGGGCAATTTTTAAAATCATGAATAAAAAAAGCCAGCAAATGCTGGCTCTTAGCTGATCTAAAATTGTGACGGCGATATTAGTTATTGCGGATCCATTGATCCATGTCAGTTTTCAAATTGTCTGACTTAGTGCCAAAAATAGCTTGTACACCTTTACCTGCAACAACAACACCGGCAGCGCCTAACTCTTTGAGTTTTTTCTGATCAACTTGCTCTACATCATTCACAGCAACGCGCAAACGTGTAATACAAGCATCTAAGCCTGCGATATTTTCTTTGCCGCCAAATGCCACAACAAGCTCTTTTGCCATCTCAGAGCCTGAAACAACTTCAGCTGCTTTGCCGTCTTCATCTTCACGACCAGGCGTTTTAAGATCCAACGTACGGATCACAACAGTAAACACCACGTAGTAAAGAACCGCATAGATGAGGCCAAGTCCCACTAACAACATCATTTTTGATGCGTTAGGTGATTGCACCACAAAATCAATGAAGCCGTTTGAGAAAGTGTGACCATGTACAACGCCAAGCGCGTTAGTCAGCACATAAGCAAGGCCCGCTAATACTGCATGGATTGCATACAGAACTGGCGCGATGAAAAGGAATGAGAACTCGATAGGCTCTGTGATCCCAGTCAAAAACGACGTCAATGCTGCAGAAGCCATGATACCAAGTACTTTCGCACGGTTTTCAGGCTTAGCACAGTGAGCGATAGCAAAAGCGGCTGCTGGTAGACCGAACATTTTGAACAGGTAACCACCGGCTAGCTGGCCAAAACCACCTGCTGCGGCACGCGTTTCAGCATTAGCAGTCAAGAAACAGGTCATGATACCGTTGGCTTCTTTACCTGCACTTGTAATACAGCTACCTGCTTCATAGAAGAAAGGTACGTTCCAAATGTGGTGCAGACCAAATGGGATCAAAGAGCGCTCAACGAAACCATAGATACCAAAAGCAAGCTCTGGGTTTTGATACGCCGCCCAGTTAGAGAAACTTTTGATCATGCTGCCAATAGGTGGCCAAATGAAAGAAAGCAGTACGCCAAGAGCAATAGTTAAAAACCCTGTGATGATTGGCACAGCGCGCTTACCGGCAAAAAATCCTAAATAATCAGGAAGTTGAATGCGGAAGAAACGGTTGAATGCCCAAGCTGCTACACCACCTGACAAAATGCCACCTAGAACACCCGTGTCGATTTTGCCAACGCCCAACACATCGCCCATTACAGCAAGTACTGCGGCCATGATACCGTAACCGACAATCGCAGAAAGTCCAGCTACACCATCGTTATTGGTAAAACCAAGCGCGACGCCAACAGCAAACAGTAATGGCATTTGACCAAATACAGAGCCACCGGCTTGTTCCATCAAATGCGAAACAACTTCAGGGAAAAAGCTAAAATTAGCCGCACCAACACCCAGCAAAATACCGGCTACTGGCAGAACTGATACTGGTAGCATCAGCGACTTTCCTACTTTTTGCATATTTGCAAAAAGATTCTTAAACATAAAATGCTCCTAACTAGTTGAATATTTTAGATCAGCTAGGACACTACTATAGTTTGTACTCGCTCAGGATGCTACCAAAAGAGAAAGCCCTTGTTGACAAAACAATATGGAGATCACACAGAGCCCGATAAATATTCTCTGTTACTGTTTTTTACGGATGATGCGCGTCGAATAATCGATAACCGTGAAGAATTTGTGGGCCGCTTGCACTGCAAAATAGCACGGTAAAAGGCGAGAAAAATGCGCAGCTGCAGCTAATGCGACGCGCACTCACTCCTCAATATTTTGTCTAGCCGTAAGGCCGGCAGCACAACCAAAACAAAAGCTGAGTTAAGATGACGCGCGCTTAGCAAAACGAAACAGACGAAAGAAATTATCGGTGGTGATTTGCCCTATCTGCTCGCCGCTCATGCCTTTTAAAACGCCAATATAATCAGCCACTTCTTTTACATAGGCGGGCTGATTTTCTTTACCACGAAAAGGCACAGGCGCAAGATAAGGCGAGTCGGTTTCAATCAGCAATCTGTCGAGCGGCAGCGCTTTTACCACCTCTTTTAGCTCAGCCGCCTTATTAAAGGTCACGATCCCAGAGATGGAAATATAAAAACCAAGATCGATTGCCGCTTTAGCCATTGGCAGATCTTCTGTAAAACAGTGCAAAACGCCGCCAACCTGCTGCGCGCCCTCAGCTTTAAGCTGCGAGAGCGTGTCGTTTTTTGCCATACGCGTATGCACAATCAACGGTTTATCGAGCTTTTTTGCCACAAAAATGTGCTGAGCGAACGCTTGCTGCTGCTCAAGTTTACTTTTATGGTCGTAATAGTAATCAAGCCCCGTTTCACCAAGCGCCACCACATTTGGCATGCTTGCATATTGCTCAAGCAGCGCAATATCAATAGGGCCTGATAAATCAAGAGGGTGCACGCCGCACGCGGCAAATACATTGTCAAAAGGCGCGATCAGCCTTTGCATCGGCAAAAAACTTTCTAATGAGACGCCCACACACAAAATATGCGCCACACCACGCGCTTTAGCGTTAGCTACCACACTTTTTACGTCCGCATGCAGCGAGTTGTAATCTAATTTATCTAAATGGCAATGCGAGTCTACAAACACAACAAACCTCGTTTAAAAATGAAACTGCGCCAGCCACTCGCTCAGTAGCAGCTCGCGATTTAACCCGCTGTGCTTTGCGAGCTTTTTTTTCAGCAGCAACAGTGCTCGCCACTGCGCAAGCAGCAGCGCTTTAGGAAGACGCGCCAATTGTTGCAGCAGGGCAAGGCTTTGGCAATGCGCAACCGCTTCAGGCAAACCATTTTGTATTTTTACCGCATCGATAAGCAGCAAACTCAGCCAGTTAAGTGCCTGCTCTTCGTTTTTTTGCATAAGCTCAGTAACAGTAAACAGCCCTTGGCGCTCGACAGCAAAAGTAGTGAATGCTTGCACAAGCTCAACATGCGCATTGCCTTGCTGCTCAATAAAGGTTTTTGCTAGCAGCGGCGCGCCACTACATAAGCGCACACTTTGCAAAGAGGCTTCTTGACCTAACTCAACAGTCAGCCATTGCTGCACAAGTTCAGCGGCAGGCGGCGCGGCTTTGTGCACAAAACAGCGGCTGACAACCGTTGCAAGCATCCCTTCAAGCG
>JBOFXO010000086.1:0-16930 GCA_051654185.1 Vibrionaceae bacterium
GACCTGATCACGCACGCACAGCGGCGAGGATTTGCGGTAATTTTAGCCGGCGGACCTGGCAAAATGGATGTCACGCTTGGCGAACAGATCATGCAAAAACTCACATTGCCCGCGCACAATCTCATCGGTAAAACCACGCTTTTACAGATGCTGGCACTGATCAAACAGGTACAACTGGTATTATCACCCGACAGTGGGCCGGCGCATCTTGCTAACGCATTGAATACGCCCGTGATAGGCCTATACGCCCATCACAATCCACAGCGCACCGGCCCTTATCGCTGGCGCCATCTGGTGATCAGCGCTTATGAGCAAGCGCTTTTCGCGCAAACACAAAAAAGCGTAACCGAAGTGGCTTGGCGTACGCGGATAAAAGACAATAACGCGATGAATTTGATCACCCAAGAAGCGGTGATTGCGCGCTTTGACGAAGTGATAACTCAACTAGGACTCGCTTAATGGATCGACAGACTATCAGCGCTATCATCATCACCAAAAATGAGCAGCATAACTTACCGGCGTGTCTTGCCTCGCTTTCATGGGTAGATGAAATCATCGTGGTTGACTCGGGAAGTGAAGATGAAACCTGTGCCATCGCCGCAAAGGCTGGCGCAAAAGTGTTTTCACACCCCGACTGGCCGGGCTTTGGCAAACAAAAACAGCGGGCGCAGCACTACGCCACGCAAGAGTGGATCCTCGCCATTGATGCAGATGAAGTCGTCACGCCGCAGCTGCAAGCAAGCATTTTAGCCATTCTTGCTCGCCCTGCGCCGTACACGCTTTACACGCTGCGCCGCTCCACTTGGGTTTTTGGCCGCTTTTTACGCCACTCTGGATGGTATGACAAAATCGTACGCCTTTATCCGCGCACACTCACCGGCTATAACGATGCGCTCGTGCATGAAAAAGTGGTGATACCGCCAGACGTGCAAAACCACGAGCTCGAAGGCGATCTTTTACATTACACCTACCAAAACCTGCATCAATACCTTGTAAAATCAGCATTTTATGCAAAATCGTGGGCTGACGATAAAGCCGCGTGCGGCAAAAAAGCAACGCTCACTCAAGCGCTAACTCATGCAATGGGCTGTTTTTTGAAAATGTATCTGCTCAAACGCGGATTTTTAGATGGAAAACAAGGCTTTTTGATCGCAATCCTCTCAGCGCACTCCACCTTTATAAAATATGCTGATTTATGGATCCGCGATAATGACAGTCGCGCTAACTAGCAAAGCGCGCAACTTGCGCGCCTCTTTTTTAGCAATTTAAGCTAGCTGCTGCTCCAAAAAATGGGCGGCTGCCGGCGCAATTTGCTCAATCTCAATATTGCTCATATCGCAGGCCACTTTTTGATCTTTATGCTCTGGCGGAGAAAAGTATAAGTGTCTGTTTTCGCTATTTATTGGCTGCCAGCGTAACGCACATGCGCTGCGTTTAGCAGGGAAAAAGCCAATGGTTGGCACATCGAGCGCTGCTGCAATGTGCAAAGGACCCGTAGATCCGGCCACAAATGCGCTCGCGCAGGCAATCGAGGTCGTAAAATCCTCAAGACCATCATTTTTGTCATACACCACGGAGGCAATATTTTTTGCGGCTAAATGATCACGTAATTCTTGCGCTAACTGCGCTTCACCGGGGCCAGCTGTTACCACCACTTGCCAACGCGTGGTTAAATCGAGCGCTTTAATAAAATCAGCATATTGGCACGTTGATAAATTATTCGCCGAGCCGCCGCTACCGGCGTGCACAAACAGCCACGGCTTTTGCTCATCGAGCGCTAAAAGCTGTGCAAGCTTAGCTCGCTGCGCCGTTAATTTATTCTTTTTTATGGATAAAAATGGCGCTTGCGGTTCAACCACCGCCACTTTTTCATGCGCTAAAAACGCACGCGTTAAATCCAAATTATATTCAGCTTCACTTTTAGCGGAGCGAGAGCGGCGCTGCACAACGCGTCGATTATAGAGAAATTGGCTCAATTTAGTCGCGGGGGCAAACCTAACAGGGATCCCAGCACGCCACACCAATTTAGCATTGTAACTATTTGAAAAATAACAGATAGAAGCATCAAAGCCGATGGTATCAAGTTGCTGCTGCAAGTGCTTTTTTTGTTCTTTTTCTGCGCCTTTACCGCAATCTACCAACACTTGGTCAATATAGGGGCACATTTTCGCAAGCTCTTGAGTATAACTTGGTACAAGCGCTGTAATTTCAGCATCAGGCATCGACTTTTTCAGCATGGCAAACGCTGGCCACGCCAGCATAAAATCGCCTATCTTATCGTTTCGGATCACGAGCAGCCGTTTCATTCTTAAATCCTAAATAAACAGTTACTAAGATAATAACGCAGCAAATGCATTAGACTATACCCAACGTCCACCCGATTTTGTTAGCATACTGCCAATTTTCATTTTTTATGGGTGCTATTTTGAATAACAAAAACCTTAAACGGGTGATTTACCCAGGAACTTTTGATCCTATCACTAACGGGCACGTCGATTTAGTGCAGCGCGCCGCAAACCTTTTTGATGAGGTGATCGTAGCTATCGCAGCAAGCCCCTCGAAAAAACCGCTTTTTGATCTCGATGAGCGCGTAGCACTTGCACAAGAAGTGTTGCAATCACTGCCCAACGTTAAAATTGTTGGTTTTTCAGGGCTGCTCGTCGACTTTGCTCAGCAGCAGCGCGCCACAATTTTAATTCGTGGCCTGCGCGCGGTTTCTGATTTTGAGTACGAATTTCAGCTTGCAAACATGAATCGCCATTTAATGCCTGAGCTTGAAAGCATTTTTCTCACGCCAACCGAAGAGCATACCTTTATCTCATCGACCTTGGTCAAAGAAATAGCGCTACACCACGGTAATACGCGTAACTTCGTTGCGGATTGCGTACTGCGCGCCTTACAAGAAAAGCTGCATGGTAAAAATTAACGCAGCTTAAGGCAATTGCTGACAATTTGGGCAAAAGAAGGTGTTTCTTTGCCCAATCTTACAGCTTATGATCGCACTATTACAAGTGATACACGGCTTACCATTGCGCCCATATACAGACAGCTGCTGCGCAAAATACCCCGGTTTTCCATCCACCTGCGAAAAATCACGTAACGTTGTGCCTCCTTGCGCAATCGCGCGAGTTAGCACCGTTTTAATTTCGTGAACCAATCTTTCGCACGATGCCAGCTCAAGCTGACAAGCCGCTAGCAAGGGATGAATTTTTGCGGCAAACAGCGCCTCGCTTGCATAGATATTGCCAACGCCGACGACAATCGCCCCATCCATAATAAGCTGCTTGATTGAGATCCGCCGCTTTTGGCACTTTTTCCACAAAAAATGAGCATCAAAATGGTCGCTTAAGGGCTCAGGACCGAGCTTTTGCAACACCGGATGCACCTCTGCTGCATTTTGCCACAGCCACGCACCAAAGCGGCGCGGATCGTTATAGCGCAGCGACATGCCAGAATTAAGCTTAAGCTCAACATGATCATGTTTTGCCGCAGGCGCCGTTTGCGGCAAAATACGCAGGCTTCCCGACATACCAAGATGCACAATCGCACTGCCCGCTTGCGTGTTGATCTGCAAATACTTAGCGCGCCGCGTTACGCTTGTGATCATTGCTCCTTGTAAATTAAACAAGTTTTCACAAATCGGCCAGCGCAAACGTCGCTCGCGCACCACAAGCTCGCTCACAATTTTGTTTTGCAAAAATTCGCTGATCCCAAGCCGGCTTACTTCAACTTCTGGTAATTCAGGCAATTTACTTCACCAATCATAAAAACGGAAATAGATACTCTTTTTCCACTGTCACAGCAAGCCACTCGCCTTGCCAATTTTTCATGACCCAAAATGTGGGCAATTGGTACAAGGTGATCTCATAAGGGGGCTGCTTGCGACTTGCCACTTTAACGACTTGCGCAGCAGTTAATTGCGGCTGCAAATTTTGCACAACCTGCGGCTCTAACAGTGTACCTTGCAGATCAAGCCAGCGTTTAGCAAGCTCATCAGCAAGCACACTAACGGGTTTACTGGTTTGCCAGCCGCTTGGTTTTTTCACTAACGTCAAAGGCGCAAAATGAAGCGCGACAATGTCATCTTTGCTTGCAACAGGCAATAAAGTTATCACTTGCGTTGCAGCGCTCTGCAGCTCGTCCTTTTTATCAGACTTACCGCTTAGATAAGAAGGCAAGCTAAACAGGACAATTGCAATAAACACGGTTGCAATCAAGATGTTATTAAAAGTACGTTGGGATGGTTTTCGCATGAGTTTATCCTAGATAATGGTCATGCGATAAATGTAGAACAAGATATGAAAAAACCCAGCAAGCTGGGTTTTTTCCTGCAAGAACAATTACTTGATCTTTGCCTCTTTGTACATAACATGTTGGCGAATTGTTGGATCAAATTTTTTGATCTCGAACTTGCCAGGCATATTGCGCTTGTTCTTGTCAGTGGTATAAAAATGGCCTGTTCCAGCCGAGGAGACCAGGCGGATCTTCTCGCGATTACCTTTTTTTGCCATGATTCAATCCTCTAGTATTTCACACCGCGAGCATCTAGATCCGCAATTACTGCGTCGATACCCAATTTATCAATAATACGCATTCCTTTAGTAGTAAGGCGTAATTTTACTCGGCGTTTTTTACTCTCAACCCAAAAACTGTGCGTTTGTAGGTTTGGCAGAAAACGACGTTTTGTAGCGTTGTTCGCGTGCGAGCGGTTATTTCCAACCACAGGACGCTTGCCCGTTACTTGGCATACACGTGACATGAATGTCTCTCCAAAATCGTTCAGCTTGATGTTAACCTTTTCCGCCGTCTCACAACACACGTTGCACTGGGCTCAAGGCTTAGGCAAATCAAAGGTGGCGCATTATACAAACTCAAGGGCAATTGCTCAAGTCCCGAGCAAATCCTTTTAACATTTTTTATAAAATGATGCTACACCTCGATCTTCTCTGCCCTTAAATACGAAGCCGTGATATCTTTATGGCTATTTTTTTACGCTGCATATGCCAAGTTATGATGACAAACTCTTTTTCGCCACTTGCCAATAAACGAATTTTACTTGGGATCAGCGGCGGAATTGCTGCCTATAAATGCGCGCCGCTCACCCGCTTACTCACAGAATGCGGCGCTCAAGTGAAGGTCGTTATGACCAAAGCTGCCCAAGCATTCATCACCCCTTTAACCATGCAAGCGCTCAGTGGCCATCCAGTAGCTGATGACGAATTTTCTGCGCGTGCGCACTCGGGGATGAGTCACATTGAGCTTGCTAAATGGGCAGACTTTATCTTAGTTGCACCGGCAACTGCCGACATTATTGCCCGTATCACAGCGGGCATGGGTGATGATCTGCTCACCACGCTTATTTTAGCTTCGCCAGCGCCGCTCGCCATCGCACCGGCGATGAATCAGCAAATGTATCAAGCTGCCGCGACACAGGCCAACCTTGCGACACTTACTGCGCGCCACACCTTAATTTTTGGCCCCGCAAGCGGAGAGCAAGCGTGCGGCGATGTAGGCCCTGGGCGCATGCTTGAACCAGAGCAGCTTGTGCAGCATGTCAGTGACTATTTTGCAAACCTAGAGACAAAAATAGAGGCTAAAAAGACGCACAGCAATGAGCTAAGCGGGCTTTCTTTTTTAATAACTGCAGGACCTACGCAAGAAGCGATTGATCCAGTTAGATTTTTAAGCAACCACAGCTCTGGAAAAATGGGCTTTGCCATCGCACAAGCCGCGGCGCGCTATGGCGCTCAAGTGACGCTCATCAGCGGGCCTGTGCAGCTTGCAACGCCTGAAAATGTCACTCGGATCAATGTAGTTAGCGCGCAGCAAATGCAGCAAAAAGTGCTAGAGCATACCGCGTCGCACCATATTTTTATCTCTTGCGCGGCAGTGGCTGATTTTCGCGTTAAAACCGTGGCGACACAAAAAATCAAAAAAAGCGCCGATGAGCAAGAGCTGCAACTGACGCTTATCAAAAACCCCGACATTGTCGCAGCAGTCGCTAATTTACCAAAGAATCGCCCTTTCACTGTCGGCTTTGCCGCTGAAACGCAAAATATTGAGCAGTACGCTAAGCAAAAATTGCTGAGCAAAAATTTAGATCTTATCTGCGCGAATGATGTCGCGAACGGCCAAGTCTTTAATGAAGATGACAACGCGCTGCACCTGTATTGGCCACACGGTGATAAAAAACTGCCGCGCTCGAGCAAAATAGAGCTTGCTGAAAAATTGGTTTGCGAAATCAACGCGCTCTATCAAAAGCAGCTAAATGCACTGCAAAAATAAAACTTAAACCAGACAAAACAAAGGACTCTACATGGCAACCATTGATCTCAAAATTTTAGATGCACGCGCCGCCCTTCCGCATTACGGTACGCAAGGCTCTGCGGGCGTTGATCTGCGGGCGCTGCTCGATGCACCGCAAACTTTGCAACCAGACGAGACCACGCTTATCAAAACGGGCCTTGCCATTCACATTCAAGATCCAAAGCTTGCCGCCATGATTTTACCGCGCTCAGGCCTAGGCCATAAGCATGGCATTGTACTTGGCAACTTAGTGGGGCTTATCGACTCTGATTATCAAGGCGAATTAATGATTTCTTGTTGGAATCGCAGTCAAAGCCCATTCACTATCGAACCGCTCGAGCGCATCGCGCAGCTTATTTTTGTGCCGGTTGTGCAGCCGCAATTTAATGTGGTAGAAGATTTTGCAAAAACAGAGCGCGGCGAAAATGGTTTTGGCCATACAGGCACCAAATAACCACAGTTTTTTTGCTGTGAATATCACAATTAACATGTTAGAGTCTTGCCATTTCATGCAAAACCATTTTTGCAGTCAGCACATACTTTCAGTAATTTCAAATAAAATCATCATCCTAAGCACAACAAAGGGGCAGTTATGCTAGGCACTCTTTATATCGTATCTGCGCCCAGCGGCGCTGGAAAATCTAGCCTTATCAGTGCGCTATTAAAAGATAACCCAGGCTATGATGTGACCATGTCCGTCTCGCACACGACGCGCGCGCCAAGAAAACTAGAGCAAGATGGTGTGCACTACCATTTTGTTGACGTTGCTCATTTCAAGCAGCTTATCGCGCAAGACACATTTTTAGAATACGCTGAAGTTTTTGGCAATTTTTATGGCACATCAAAGCCTTGGATTGAGCAAACGCTAGCAAAAGGTATCGACATTTTTTTAGATATCGACTGGCAGGGCGCGAAACAAATTCGCAGCAAAATGGCTAACAGCAAAAGTATTTTTATTCTGCCACCGAGCCAAGAAGAGCTTGAACGCCGCTTAAGCGCGCGCGGTCAAGATTCGCTAGAGGTGATAAACACCCGCATGCAGCATGCTAAAGCGGAGATGTCACATTATCATGAATATGATTATGTTATTATAAACGACGATTTTGATATGGCGCTGATGGATCTCAAAGCGATTATCCGTGCCGAAAGGATCAAGCAGTATAAATCTAACCGCAAATATCAGGACATCCTGAGCAGATTGCTAGCCTAATACTGTGATATTTCATATAATTTTTTCATCATTCATTATAAATTGGGAGTTTTCATGGCTCGTATCACCATCCAAGATGCAGTAGAAAAAGTGGGTAACCGTTTTGATTTGGTTTTGGTTGCAGCAAGGCGTGCTCGCCAAATGCAAACCGGCGGTAAAGATGCGCTAGTTCCAGAAGAAAACGACAAGCCAACGGTTATCGCGCTACGTGAAATCGAAGAAGGATTGATCAATAAAGAAGTATTAGATGCCAGAGAGCGCCAAGAGCTGCATGAGCAAGAAGTTGCTGAAATTGCGGCGGTTAGCTCTATCACAGGCCTATTTCGATAAGCCAATAATGCAGCAAGGGATAACGTTTGTATCATTTTGAACATTTAGAGAAAATTGCTAAACAGTACCTGCCAGAAGAAGAAATTGAGGCGGTAAGGGAGGCTTTTTTCATTGCGCTTCATGCGCATGAAGGTCAAAAACGTTCCAGCGGCGAAGCCTATATTTACCACCCTGTTAATGTTGCTTGCATCTTGGCTGAGATGCACCTTGATTATCACACATTAATGGCCGCACTGCTGCATGATGTCATCGAAGATACCGAAATCACCAAAGACGACTTAAAAGAGCGCTTTGGTGAAACCGTTGCCGATCTGGTTGATGGTGTTTCAAAACTCGATAAGCTCAAATTTCGCGACCGCCAAGAGGCGAAGGCTGAAAATTTTCGCAAAATGATCATGGCGATGGCGCATGATATTCGCGTTATTTTGATAAAGCTTGCCGATCGCACCCACAATATGCGCACCCTCGAAGCGCTACGCCCCGACAAACGCCGGCGCATCGCAAGAGAAACCTTAGAAATTTTTGCGCCACTCGCGCATCGCCTTGGTATTCATAAAATTAAGCTTGAGCTTGAAGATCTCGGCTTTAAAGCGCTCTACCCTAACCGCTACCGTGTGCTAAAAAAAGTGGTAAAACACGCGCGCGGCAATCGCAAAGAAATTGTGCAGCGGTTAAAAAATGAAATCATCGCAAGGCTTCACGAAGCCAAAATCAAAGCGCATGTAGAAGGACGCGAAAAAAATCTCTACTCCATCTACAAAAAGATGAAAAGCAAAGAGCTGCGCTTTTACTCCATCATGGATCTCTATGCGTTTCGCATTATTGTTGATGATTTAGACACTTGCTACCGTGTGCTTGGGCAAATGCACAACTTATATAAGCCTCGCCCGGGCCGCATGAAAGACTATATTGCCGTGCCTAAGGCAAACGGCTATCAGTCAGTGCACACCTCCTTAATTGGCCCGCATGGCGTGCCGATAGAAATCCAGATCCGCACCGAATACATGGAGCAGATGGCAAATAAAGGGGTGGCGGCGCACTGGATCTACAAAGACGGTCATAACGCGCAAAATATAAGTACTACTGCGCAAATTCGCGCGCAGCGCTGGATGAAAAGCCTCATTGAGCTGCAGCAAAACACCGGCAACTCTCTTGAATTTATTGAAAACGTAAAATCCGATCTCTTTCCTGACGAAATTTTTGTTTTTACGCCAAAGGGGCGCATTGTCGAGCTGCCGTCAGGCGCAACTGCGGTTGATTTTGCCTACGCCGTGCATTCTGATGTTGGAAATCAATGCGTTGGTGCACGAGTCGATCAGCGCTCGTACCCTTTAAGCCAGCCACTTAAAAACGGGCAAACCGTTGAGATCATTATTACTCCTGACGCAAAGCCCAATGCTACGTGGCTAAACTACGTGGTTACAGCGAAAGCGCGCACTAAAATTCGCCAGCAGCTAAAAACAAGGCAGCGTAAAGATGCGGTCTCACAAGGAAAAAGGCTGTTAAACCATGCACTTGGCACAATAAACATTAATGATATTCCAAGCCAAGACGTGCAGCGCGTTTTAAAAGAGCTCAAGCTTGCAACGCTTGAAGATCTGCTGGCACAAATCGGCCTTGGTGAGCTAATGAGCATCATGATAGCCAAGCGCTTATTGAGCGAGCAGATGCCAATACCACAGATCTCTCACTTGCCCATTCGTGGCTCTGAAGGGATGCTGCTAACCTACGCAAAATGCTGTTACCCGATTCCAGGCGATCAGATCATCGCGCATGTAAGCCCAGGCAAAGGCCTTGTGGTGCACCGCGAAACTTGCAGCAATGTTAAAAATTACCGCCAAGAAGCAGAAAAATACATCAACGTAGATTGGTCGACAGATATCGAACAAGATTTTACTACGGGCCTGCGCGTCGATTTACACAATCACCAAGGGGCGCTCGCTGAGCTTACCGTGCGGATCGCTGATACCGGCTCAAATATTCAAAGCCTTAGCACCGAGGAGCGTGACGGGCGCCTCTTTACCGTGCATATGCTGCTCACAACCAAAGATCGCGTGCATTTAGCCAACATGATGCGCCGCATTCGCGTTTTACCTAATGTGATAAAAGTGCGCCGCGTTAGCCATTAACGAATTTCTCATTCAAGTGCATAGTTTTGCACAGATCAACTATTTCAAAGGGATCCCATGACAATTTTCCAGCAAATTGCCAGTGAACTGAGCGTTCAAGAAGCACAAGTGGTAGCAGCCGTTACGCTGCTTGATGATGGTAACACAGTGCCATTTATTGCCCGCTACCGCAAAGAAGTGACCAACGGCTTAGATGACACACAGCTGCGCACGCTAGAATCGCGCCTGTCTTACTTGCGCGAGCTTGAAGATCGCCGCCAAGTGATCCTCAAATCTATCGACGAGCAAGGCAAACTTTCTGACTCACTTAAAAAGCAACTTATTGAAGCACAAAGTAAAACCGTTTTAGAAGATCTCTACCTTCCCTATAAACCTAAGCGCCGCACAAAAGGGCAAATCGCCATTGAAGCAGGCATTTTGCCGCTCGCTCAAGCGCTGTGGCAAGATCCGCAGCTTGCTCCTGAAGACGCTGCGCAAAACTACCTTGCGCCCGATGCAGGATTTGCTGATACCAAAGCGGCGCTTGATGGCGCGCGCGCCATTTTAATGGAGCAATTTGCTGAAGATGCGCAGTTATTAGCAAAAATTCGCCAGCACTTACAACAAAATGCCCACTTACAAGCACAGGTTATTGCCGGAAAAGAGGGCGAAGGCGCCAAATTTCAAGATTATTTTGCATACGATGAAAAACTCAGCGCCGTACCACCACACCGCGCGCTCGCCCTGTTTCGTGGTCGCAATGAAGGCATTTTGCAGCTTTGCATGCAAGCCGATCCTAATCTAGAGTTGCCAGCGCAAGGCTCATATTGCGAAAAAATCATCATGGACCACTACCAAGTTTCGTTTAGTGGCCAGCCTGCCGATGCTTGGCGCAAGCAAGTGGTCACTTTTGCTTGGAAAGTAAAAATTTTGCTGCACATGGAGACAGAATTTTTAGCCGAGCTGCGTGAAAAAGCAGAATTGCAATCCATCGAGGTGTTTGCCAGCAATCTAAAAGATCTACTGATGGCAGCTCCAGCAGGAGCGCGCTGCACTATGGGTATCGATCCAGGCCTTCGCACCGGCTGCAAGGTTGCCGTAGTCGATAACACCGGCAAGCTGATAGAAACTGCGACAATTTACCCAACCGCCCCGCACAATCAGGTGGATGCAGCGGCGCGCGTTTTACTAGCCTTGATCAAAAAGCATCACATCAATTTGATAGCGATTGGCAACGGCACCGCTTCGCGAGAAACCGACGCATTTGTCGCGCAAATGCTAAAACAGGCGCAGCTTAAAATTCAAACCGTTATCGTAAGCGAAGCGGGTGCGTCAGTTTACTCAGCCTCACAGCTTGCAGCAGATGAATTTCCACAACTTGACGTTTCGCTACGCGGCGCAGTCTCTATTGCAAGGCGCCTGCAAGATCCACTCGCAGAGCTTGTCAAAATTGACCCTAAATCCATCGGCGTGGGTCAATATCAGCACGACGTTAACCAAAATATGCTCGCAAAAAAGTTAGATGCCGTGGTCGAAGACTGCGTAAACAGCGTTGGCGTTGATGTCAATAGCGCTTCAGCTGCGCTACTTTGCCGAGTTGCAGGGCTTTCACACTCAATTGCCGCCAATATTGTGACTTTTCGCGATACTAACGGGCGTTTTAACAATCGCAAAACACTCCTCAAGGTGCCACGCCTTGGGCCAAAGGCATTTGAGCAGTGCGCAGGCTTTTTGCGGGTGATGGACGGCAATGATCCATTAGACGCCTCAGCCGTGCACCCTGAAGCCTACCCTTTAGTGCAAAAAATTGCCCAAAAAGCAGGCAAACCGCTGCAAAGCATCATTGGCAATCACGATTTTTTACGCACGCTTAAAGCGCAAGATTTTGCCGATGAAACCTTTGGCATACCAACCATTACCGATATTTTACAAGAGCTGGCTAAACCTGGCCGCGATCCACGCCCAGAATTTACCACGGTCAATTATGCCGATGGGATCCACGACATCAAAGATCTAAAGCTTGGCATGATCCTCGAAGGGGTGATCACTAACGTCACCCACTTTGGTGCGTTTGTCGATATTGGCGTGCATCAAGATGGGCTCGTTCACATTTCAGCCTTATCTGACAAATTTATTAGCGATCCCCGTGAGCTTGTAAAAACGGGCATGGTGGTAAAAGTCAAGGTAATGGAAGTCGACGCACCGCGTAAACGTATCGGTTTGTCGATGCGCTTATCTGACGATCCTTTGCAAGCCAAAGAGGCAAACAAGGCAGCCGCACGCCCAATCACATCCAACAGCGCGCAAAAAAAAGGTTCAAATTTTTCTAAACCCGCTGCCGCGCCTTCTTTTAATAACGCTTTTGCACAAGCTTTTGCCAACGCAAAACAAAAATAAGCGACAAGAGAAGAGCTGCCAATAAAAAAGGGACTCCATGTCCCTTTTCTACCGCTATCAATTTTTTAAAATCTTAAGCTTAAATGGTGATCGAAACATCACTAGGGTTATAACCGACAGATGAACGCTTATAGCGCAAAGCGACCACCGCGGCTTGCCGCTCCGCGCGAGGCAAGGCTGCAAGCTGCTCTAATACCACTTTGGGCAATTTTAACTTTAGCGAATAGCCATGGTTAGGATGATCGGGCACGTAAGTGTCAATTGAAATTAGCTTCGCCATCTCCTCTATCGAGCTGTCAACCGCTAATCCTTGCGCTGGATGAGGCGCGCTTTCTTCATTGCCATAACTGTAGCGCGGGTGATCAGCAGGATCCCAAGACGGACGCTTCATCTGCTTTTCATCAGCAAAAATGGCATTATCCGGCGTAGTTTGCTGAGATTTATTCACGGGCGTCACTTTATTGCGGGCACGGTTAACACGGGCGGCTTGCTCCGTCTGCGGATTAACCCCTGGGGCTAAAACTGCAATACCTACATTGGCTGGTGAAATAGTCATTTATCCCCCTACCATTTCTTTGCAAAATTAAGATCCACAAATGCTACGAACTGTCCCACTCACCTTTACATCCTATATGATAGCGCCCCATCTAGAGAGATATTTTTTGCCCATCTCCCGCTTACAATAATGGGCGACACCTAAAAACGCAGCGTCAATTTGCGCTCTATCGAAACAAAAACAAACAGTTAATAACGTTTAAAGTACGATCTAGTAAGCTATCGGCTTGTGCAAAAAAAAATTTAACTCATTTATGCTTTCGCCCGCCCACTTTGCCAATAAACTCAAATACGCTGTGTTAAAAATGCTGCCACTGCGCTGCATACTTTGCCATAACAGCCTAGAAAATGATGATTTAACAAAGCCTTGGTGTGATCCTTGCCAAGCCGAGTTGCCACGCACGGCGCGCTGTAAAAAATGCGGGCTGCAAACCCCGCACGATTGCAATGGCTGCAATCAGTGTATTAATACAGTGTTACCTTGGGATTCATTAACTTGTATTAGCCGCTACGGCTACCCTTATGACAAGTTACTGCACCGCTTTAAATACCAAGGACAATTTTGGCTCGCAAAGCCGCTTGCCAAAATGCTAGCTAAAGAGATAACCTCACCAGCGCCACAGCTGCTTGCCGTACCAATGCACTGGCAGCGCAGAGTTATGCGTGGATTTAATCACAGCCAGCTGCTAGCAGCCCACTTAGCCGCGCAGCTGCAGGTAAGCTGCGCCGAAAATACGCTAAAACGCACGCGCGCAACACAGCCACAGCAAGCACTTAACCGGCAGCAGCGCATGACGAATCTAAAAAATGCATTTAAAATTACAGGCTCTTGCGCAAAACACGTCGCAATTGTCGATGACGTCGTCACAACTGGCGCGACAGTAAAAGCCATCTGCCAAGAATTAAAACTAGCGGGCGCTGAAAAAATTGATGTCTATTGCCTAGCAAGAACAGTATACAATCCACACTCACTGCCATAAAGCCGATGCTAGGCATGAATTTTCAAGTAAAATGGCCCTATTTCCCCCTGCAAAGGAGTACTTCGTGACTCATATAACTATTACGCCAGCGGCGCAGCAACACTTCGCTAAATTGTTAGCTCAGCAGCCTCAGGGCACTCAGCTGCGTGTTTTTGTTGTCAACCCAGGCACCGCGCAAGCTGAATGCGGCGTTTCTTACTGCCCGCCTAATACAACCGAAAGCGATGACAGCAAAATTGATTTCGAACACTTTTGCGCCTACATCGATGCGCGCAGCTTCCCTTTTTTGCTCGATGCTGTGATTGATTTTGTGACCGATAAAATGGGATCGCAATTAACACTAAAAGCGCCTAATGCCAAAGTGCGCCAAGTGAACGCCGATGCGCCGCTTTTTGAGCGCGTCAATTATGTGATAGAAACGCAAATTAATCCTCAGCTTGCAGGACACGGCGGTCACATTCGCCTTATTGAAATCACCGAAGACGGCACCGCTGTGATCCAATTTGGCGGCGGCTGCAACGGCTGCTCAATGGTCGATGTGACACTTAAAGATGGTATTGAAAAAGAGCTACTTACCGAATTTAGCGGTGAGCTAACTTGTGTTAAAGACATTACTGAGCATCAAGCTGGATCGCATTCTTATTATTAAAATCACTAAGAGGCAGTTAATTTTGCTATAAGTAGCGGTTAACTGCACTGATAATACGCGAACTCAAAATTTTATTTCCCTTTTTTGTAAGTCGCTATTTCACTCATTGACGGCAAACGCGCAGCTGCGTGTACAAAACTTAAGCAACAAGGTTATAACCCAATGTCTACCAACCAAAGCGCTTCTCTATTTTCTACAAGCTCGGCTCTTAACTTATTCATTAAAAGCCGCAGCATTCCAGAAAATCCTATTGCGCAATTTAGCTACGATTTGACAAAACCTCTGCTCTATCTGCTGCCATCAGCAGCTAAAAGTGACCTTGTTGCGCTACAGCAGTGCTGCGCAAAATTGGGGCTTCCTGATCCCCTCTCCTGCGTTGAATTAGAAGGTGAATTTTGGCCTCGCTGCATTTTTTTAAACAATAACGATGCGTTAGTAAATTTCCCAGCGCCCTTTGCGCGTGCAGCAATGCTACAGACGCCCGATTGCCAAACGCAGCTTTTAAAACTGCTGCAATTACACAAAAAAAATGAGCAGCTCGACGCACAAATTGTGCCTATCACACTTATTTTTAGCCGCAAACCCTCTTCTAAAAACGCGCCGCGCCGTACAAAATTTGCGGCAAAACTGGCCAAAGCACGCACGCTTTTGCTTGATGGCAGAAACGCGATTGTGCGCTTTAATTCTGCGCAATCTATGCGTTATATTGCAGCAGTTTATCCCGCGAGCATGACCACAGTGACAAAATGGCAGCGGCTTGCACAGCGGCTAATTTGCCGCCAGCAGCTGAGCGCAAATGGCCCAGCCTTATCAAAGCGGTGCGACCTTATCCAAGAGGTGCTACAAAGCGCCCATTTTCAGCACATCCTCGAAACGCACGCCCAGCAGCAAAACCTCAAGAGCAGCCAAGTCACGGCGCAAGCCACTAAAATGCTCGATGAAATCGCAGCCGATTTTTCACCGCGCCTTTTACGAGTCGGCAATAAGGTTACATCGTGGGCATGGCAGCATTTATACCAAAATATTCATGTCATTAACTGCGAGTCGGTGCGAGCACTTTCTGATAGCGGGCACGCCATTATTTACCTGCCTTGCCATCGCTCGCACATGGACTACCTGTTATTAGCATCGATTTTGCACCAGCAAGGGCTTGTCCCAGCCCATACGGCGGCAGGTGTGAATCTTAACTTTTTCCCCGCGGGCGCCATTTTTAGACGCTGCGGCGCGTTTTTTATGCGGCGCTCTTTTCGTGGCGATCCACTTTACTCTGCTGTTTTTCGTGAATATTTAACCGTGCTCGCCGCTAAAGGTTATCCATTTGAATTTTTTATAGAAGGCGGGCGCTCACGCACAGGTAAATTGCGACTTCCTAAAACGGGTATGCTCGCCATGCTCATTGAAGCCATGCTGCGCTGCAATAAAAGCAAAATCGCCATCATTCCTACCTACATTGGTTATGAACATGTCATGGAAGTGGACACCTATGCTAATGAACTGCAAGGTGAGAAAAAAACGCAGGAGAGTTTTAGCGATCTCTTTAATGTCACAAAAAAATTACGCAATTACGGCGAAGGATTTGTAAGTTTTGCGCAGCCCATTCTTGTTCATCCTTTTTTAAGCGCGCTCGATAGCCGCTGGCAAACAAAACTTGACGCAGGCAAAGCGCTGCCTACCTATTGGCCAAGCCTTATCAATAAACTTGCCAACCAAACAGTGATCCACATTAACCGTGTAGCCAGCGTCAATGCACTAAGCCTGTGTGTGTATGCTTTGCTTGCCGCAAAAGAGTACAGGCTCAGTCAGTCACAGCTGCAAAATCAGCTTACCCTTTTGATTGAACTGTTAAAGGTTTCGCATAATGGGGCAAACCTGCACCAAAGCAGCCCCGCAGAGCTTATCCAACATGTCCGCTCACTTAAAAAAATCACGGTTCATGACAGCCAGTATGGCGCGATTTTTTCGCTCACTCAGCAGCAAGCGCAGCTTTCCCATTATTATTACAATAATACCAGCCACTTATTTATTATTGAGGCACTGACCATCCACCTTTTGCTGCAAAAAGCAACCTCCTTTGCCACTTTGCTAGCTAACGTTCAAAGCCTCTACCCGCTGCTTAAGGCTGAGTTTTTTTTAGCGCTGGATGATCAAAAATTAGAGGCGCATATCGCCGCAGTTTTACAGCTTCTGCTGCAAAAAGAACTTATTTTTTGTGAAAATGACCGCTGGATAGCGATAGACGACCCGCAGCAGCAGTTGCAGGGCTTGAGCCTGCCGATCCGCGAGTTTTTACAGCGCTACACAACGGTGCTCACACGACTTACGCATAGCTACGCAGAAAGTTCTTCGCCGCTGACCGCGCAAAAATTAAGCAACATGCTGCAAAAAGAGAGCGCGG
>JBOFXO010000087.1:0-2580 GCA_051654185.1 Vibrionaceae bacterium
TCCCAAACGTGTTCAAGCAGCATGGTGCGAGTGATAACTCGGCCGGGGTGGCGCATAAAAAGCTCGAGAATTTGAAACTCTTTGGGTTGTAAATCAAGAGGCTTACCTTGGCGCGTAGCGGTATGATTAAACAGATTGAGTACTAAGTCTTCATGTACAAGCTGCGCTTCAAGCTCGGTGGATTTTAGAGCTGAGCGGCGTGACAACGCTGTGATGCGGGCGAGTAATTCAGAAAAGGCAAAAGGTTTGGTGAGATAGTCATCGCCGCCGACTTCAAGCCCTTCAACGCGATCATCAACTCCGCCAAGAGAGGTTAAAAACAACACCGGCGTGTCCACTTTAGCTGCGCGCAGCGCTTTGACTAGCGATAATCCATCAAGGCCAGGCAGCATGCGATCGACGATGGCTACGTCAAATTCTTCTTCGATACAGCGAGTTAAAGCCAGTTTACCATTATTGATCACCTCAATATTGTGGCCAGCTTGACGAAATCCTTTTGCAATAAAATGGCTAACGCTTTGATCATCTTCGACTAATAAAATACGCATGGTTTCTCCTATAACATGTTCAATGTTAGGTGCGGATCAGCAATCTACCATTGTAAGCTATCTATTTTTCAGCAAGTTTGTCGAAGCTTTACAATTTTGTAATAAACATAGGTTATGCGTTTGTATTTTTGCTATGGCGCGCTTTGCGGCGGCTCTTGTTCACCTGCTGCAGGTTTGGGTTTACAAATAAAGAAGCAGCCCTGAAAACCACTGCCTTGAGCATCACTGGTTTCGACTGTAGTGGAGTGCGGTGCGCTATCGCCTAAGCTATAGTTCGCCGTATCTTTGTATTTATCGGGAATAATAATTGGACGAATGGGATGAGTCGCGGGAATAATAATTTGGCCTCTATTACGTAGCCGAACTGGCAGCTTTAGGTAAGTTTCTCGGTGCCGCGTTGCGGCAAGGCTAAGGTTGGACAGATAAAGCTGGTAGCTGTGGCATAAGATTTCATTATTTGGCTGACCATGAGGGCGCGCTGCTACAGTTTGAGTGACCAATTTAAAGCGATCAGTTGCAGGATCGTAGTCGGTAATTACTGCTCCATGCTCATAGCGCTCGTGTTGTCTGACAAACGCATCTGTGCTGTAAAAAGGCATATTAATTTCTCCTGACGAACAATAAGCTGCGCTAGGTGTTGCGTTATAAGCAATTGCGACAGGGTTGCCTGCTTCTAGCGCTGTAATAATTGAAGCGCGAAATTCTTCATAATTATTAAAAGATTGCTTTTGCGCCTCAATACCACATGCGCTGGCGACGGCTGCAAATTGAGATGCAGATAAAATTTCACCTTGCAATGATCCCTGTTGCTTAGCTTTTTGCCGAAGAGAGGTTGTAGCTGTGGAGTTGCCTAATTTAAAGTATGGAATGTGCAGCTTAGAGCCTGACGGATAAAAATGGCTGTGTATTGTAAAGAGTGTGCTGATTTTGCAGGTTGCGCCCATTTGCTCATGTCGCTGGGTGATGGATTTGATTTCAGCGGGAATGTTTACTGACGTATGCGTTTGATTTTTTTGCAGATGCTGATAAAAAACCTCTAAATTATTCAAAATGAGCTTTTCGCTGCGAATAACATAATCTTTTATGTATGGCTCAGCAATGCTATCACGAGCTAGCTGGCAGCGCTGTGTGATGCTCCTTTCTATTTCTTGTTTTTTGCTAGTTAATCGCGCTGCATCACCGCGCGATTGAGCAAGCTCTAAAATAAGCTCTTGTAGCTGTGGCACTATTTGGCTAAAAAAATTGCGGTATTGGTTTTCGCTGGGCGTAAAGGCTGGGTCAAATTGATCATACATTCCGCCATACATGGTTTTTGGTTGCAGTGCTTCTTTTTGTAAATCAAATAGTTGCCAATTATGTAGCGCAGTTTGTACCGGCAGGTGCCATAAATTTTTTAGATCATCTAAGCTTGGCTGTTGGGGAATGCTCGCTTCAGGGATCCCTCGGCAATAAGCAATTTCTGTAACAGCGCGCTTGATGTAATTTTGATGCGATTTAGCGATATTGTGCACGGCAAGGTTTAGCTGCGGGTTGTGCGCAAGATGCATTTCGCTTTGCGCCCACAGATGCAAGATAGCCACATAATCGCTGGCCTTTTTGTTTGGCGCAGGCGGCGCGGATGGCTTGAAAAAATCTGTGATAAATTGCTC
This sequence comes from Vibrionaceae bacterium, assembly GCA_051654185.1. Lineage (GTDB taxonomy): Bacteria > Pseudomonadota > Gammaproteobacteria > Enterobacterales > Vibrionaceae > Enterovibrio. The sequence continues at coordinate 2,198 of JBOFXO010000087.1, forward strand.
AACCTTTAGTCCGCTATGCAAAATATCGCGTCTGATCGCGCAGTATTTTTCCATGCCTGAGCCTGCCATGTGCGCCATTTCTGCGCTGACTCTGCCTGCAATAGTTTGCATGTTTTCGCAGCTGTTGTTAGCTCCTCCGCCTACTGCGCCTTGTAAGGATAAATCGTCTAGTGCCGCGCTTAATTCGCTGACCGAAGTGCGTGGGCTTGTGTTCGCTGTGGATGTCGGTTGCATGGGCTACTCGCATGATTGCTAGGATTTCATCTAGCTTAAATAGTCACGAAACTATGCGCAGCTAAAAATAGATAAAATAGCAACAAGCGGTGTATTTTATTTTTGCAGACAAGGAGTGCTGCAGTTTGGTTATTTGTTTGAAACTAATG
>JBOFXO010000088.1:0-4222 GCA_051654185.1 Vibrionaceae bacterium
AAAAGTCCTTCTTCAATCAGCAGCTTAAAATAGCGCTGAAAATAAAAATAAAACAAAGCGGCCATAAAGGCCGCTTTTTATTTACCGCAGCTTTTTATTTACCGCAATAACAACAAAGAGCTACGCGCTCAATACGAAAGAGTTTGCTCGCTTACTCACTTACATGTTTTTAGTTTTTACGATTTTTTATCAGCGCGCAGCAAGCCTGCAAGGCAATGCCTAGGGCCTAGGCAATTAGCGTGTAAAAAAGTCATAGTTGCGATAAAAATTGCGCGAGAGCTTTATGGAAATTGTAGAAAAAGTGGAGTGATCAATAAAAATAAGGAAGTGCTGAATGAAGAACAAGATGATTTATGTGTAAAACAGCTAGTGCAAAAACAACTGTTTTTACTAAAAGAAATGGTGCCTCGGGCCGGACTTGAACCGGCACGGCTCGAAAGCCGAGGGATTTTAAATCCCTTGTGTCTACCTATTTCACCACCAAGGCATTTGGAGCGACACACGAGGTTCGAACTCGTGACCTCAACCTTGGCAAGGTTGCGCTCTACCAACTGAGCTAGTGTCGCATTTTTTGATTATGCTAATCAAATGGTTGCGGGAGCTGGATTTGAACCAACGACCTTCGGGTTATGAGCCCGACGAGCTACCAGACTGCTCCATCCCGCGTCCGATGGTAATTTTCATTACCCTATTTTGCGCTTCTGCGCCTTACACTTTGGAGCGACACACGGGGTTCGAACCCGTGACCTCAACCTTGGCAAGGTTGCGCTCTACCAACTGAGCTAGTGTCGCACTTTTTACCATTTTACATAAATGGTTGCGGGAGCTGGATTTGAACCAACGACCTTCGGGTTATGAGCCCGACGAGCTACCAGACTGCTCCATCCCGCGTCAAATCATTTCATCTTCATGAAATTGGTGCCCGGGGCCGGACTTGAACCGGCACACTGTCACCAGCGGCGGATTTTGAATCCGCTGCGTCTACCAATTTCGCCACCCGGGCAAGTGGTGATGATTATACGCAGGAAGCGTGATAGAGCAAGTGTTTTACAAGCAAAACCGTTCAACCGCTTTTTTTTTCGCCACATTGTCCATTTTTATGCCAACTGTTTGGCAATTTGCCATCAATTTGTTTGTAAAAAAGAGTAATGGTGCGCAAACTGGCGTTTATTTTAAACCTCTTGCATTCGCATCATCATTATTTAATACAATGAGATTGTTATGACTAAATCCACTTCGCTAAAGGCAAGCTCAAAAATGAAAGGGGCAAATTTTTTATACCGCATGGGCGCTTGGCTGTACGATTGCCTTTTAGTGATCACCTTAGAAATTGTGGCCATCACGCTTGCCGCGGGGCTTATTGCTTTGCTGCGTCTGTTTGGTTTTGCCAGCGAATTTGCTAGCACCAGTGAAACACTCATGCTACACAAACTCGTCAGCCCTCTTTTCATAGGGTATGTGTTTGCCGTGCTGTTTGCCTTTTATGGCTATTTTTGGACGACAAAGGGCCAAACTATCGGCATGAAAAGGTGGGGGCTAAAAATTATCAGCACCACGGAAAAGCCGCTTACCTTTACGCAAGCGGCAATACGACTGGCAACCGCCTGCTTTGGTGCTGGTAACTTGCTGGTTTTACTTGATAGCAACAATCGCGCATTTCAAGACCACTTTTCCAACTGCCAAATAATCAAAATCAATTAATAAGCTGTTAAATTGGCGGCAAAATTTTTCTCCTGTTATTTGCCGCCGCAACTCCCCTTTATTCTCAGCATAACCACTCACCAACCCGCTTTTTAGCAAAGTAAAAGTGGCACGCTTTTTATTTGGCAATTATGCGCTAACATGCCATAGTGGCGAGCAAATTTCGTCCCAGCCCAGCCCAAGGCTTTGAGATGCTGGTAACCAACGCTACGCGGAGTGCGACTATGACTTATGCTGAAGAACTTGAACAACACAAAGCCGATACCCTAGAGATCATTCAAGCGCTATTGAGCGATGGCAGTGATCCTAGCGCGCTGTATCAAATTGAGCACCATTTTTCAGCTGAAAGCTTAGAAGAGCTCGAACCTGCGATGGAAGCGATTTTTAATAAAGGTTATGAAGTTTACGCACCAGAAGAGATAGAGCTTGAAGATGGCACCACCATTTTTAGCTTTGACGCGGTAATGGAAAGCGCGCTGCTTGCCGAGCGCATTTTTGCGCAGCTTGAATTCGTTATCCAATTTGCCGAGCAGCACAAAATAAGCTACGACGGCTGGGGCACCTATTTTGAGTCTGACGAAGAAGAATTTGATGAATTCGATGATGAAGACGACGAAGATAGCTTGCCAGGAGAAGCACCTGAAAAAAGTGTGCCATTCAAGCACTGAGCATCAAACGCTTAAAAAAGCGCGGATAACCCGCGCTTTTTTTACAGCTTTCTTCTAAGTAAATAAAGAGTGAGAAAAATAAACACGGCGCTTGGCACAAGCGCGCCAATAAAGGGGGGCAAATGGTAAACCAGCGCCATCGGCCCAAACACCTCGTTGGCTATATGAAATGCAAACCCAAAAATAGCCCCCGATAAAACGCGCGCTCCCATCGTTACCGAGCGCAAAGGACCAAAGATAAAACTCAGCGCTAGCAGCATCATCACCGCAATTGAAACAGGCTGTAGCACTTTGCGCCAAAAGGCAAGCTCATAACGGCTCGCGTCTTGCTCAGAAGCTTTAAGATACTGCACATAATCATAAACGCCGCTTAACGACAACTCATCAGGATCCGTGGTTACCATGGTCAGCTTTTCGGGCGTAAGCGTGGTGTGCCAGCGCATGGTTTCTTGATTTTTTTGCGACAACGCGGCTTCATCAACAAAACTTATCATCGAGGTGTCTTTCAGCTGCCACTCATCCGCTTTAACGTGCCCAGCCGCTTTAGCAAAAATTTGCGCCGTCAAGTTTTGCTCATCATCAAAACGCCAAATCGTAATGCCGCTTAAATGGCCACTTAAATCGCTGCGATTAATGTAAATAAAATCATTGCCATCTTTTGCCCACACGCCGTGTAGCGCGGTAAGCATTCTGCCGCCAGATTTTGCGTAACCGCGCATCTCCTTTGCGTATTTTTGCGCTTGCGGCGCGCCCCACTCACCAAGCACCAGTACGATCAGCATCAGCGGGATGGCAGTTTTTAGCACCGATGCGCCGATGTTGAGCTTTGAAAAGCCGGCCGCTTGCATAACAACCAGCTCTGAGCTTGAAGCCAGTGAGCCAAGTCCAATCAGCGCGCCCAGCAGCACCGCCATAGGGAAAAACATCTCGATATCGCGCGGCATCGTCAAAAGCACAAATTGCAGCGCCGTCATGGTGGTAAAAAAACCTTCGCCAACCGAGCGCAGCTGCTCAACAAATTTGATAATGGCAGACAAGCCCACCAGCGTTGCTAAACAAATAGAGGTGGTAGCAATAATAGTGCGGCCAATATAAAGATCTAAGATCTTAAACATGTGCACCTCGCAAACGCCATTTTATCTTCCTCACCCACAAAGAATCCCAGCTTAGCAATAGCAGCGCCAGCAAGAAGGTCGCTACATTGACCCAAACAAGACCGTATTGCAGCCCCTCTTTACCGCTTTCAAGCGCAGAGCGCATTGCGCTGATCGCCAAAAAGTAAGTCAGATAGAGCAAAATGGCAGGAAACAGTTTAGCAAAACGACCTTGGCGAGGGTTGACCGCACATAAAGGCACAACAACCATGGTCATCAAAGGAATACACAATACCATGGTAAAGCGCCACTGCAGCTCAGCCTTAGCGCCTGAGGCACTTTCATGCCACAGATCTTTAGTCGGCACGCTGTCCCAATCGCGTTTTTTTTCTTTCACTTCGCGCTGACCAATCAGCACCTGATAATGACTGTATTGCGTAATAGCATGATCTAAACTTTGCGCCTCGCCTTCGTAGCGTTTGCCATTTTCTAGCGAGAGAAGCTGTCTGCCGTCATTAGCAAACCGCACATAGCCTTTTTCCGCAACCAGTACGCTCGGGCGCATATTGCCGGTGCTGGTACGCTGCGCAACAAAGATTTTTTTCAGCTCGCGAGCGCCGCTATCAATATCACTGATAAAGATCACAGCCTTACCGTCAGGCGTTGCCTGAATTTGCCCTTTGGTCAAAAGCTCAATGCCAGAATCAGCCTCAAGCTGCTCAAGCACTTTTACTTCTTCGTTATTTGACCATGGCACAA
>JBOFXO010000089.1:0-1349 GCA_051654185.1 Vibrionaceae bacterium
CACTATCTTTGTGATTTCCCTGAGCTAAAACCCATGATCGCGGCTTTGACTACGCAGAAATATTGGGATGCACAAAAGCTCATTACACAATTTTTACAGTCAAGGCGTGGGCTTGTATGTGTTGTAGATGCACAGATGGCAGCGCTAATACTTGAGCGGCAAGCACTTGAAAGCCGCTTGCAGCAACTCATTGATGAGCAGGCTGAGCAGCAAAGCAAAATCGATGAATACCACCTTTTGCATCATCGCCATTTAAGCCCACTGCTTGCCAAAATCCTAGATGCTCGCGAGCAGATCGCTGCGCTTAATTTGAATTTAGCCCAAATGCCGCTGCGCTTACAGCAAGCCGAACTTGCTCGAGAAATTCGCCGTTTAGAAGCGCAGATCCAAGCCCTAGAGCGAGAATGCGCGGCTCAGCATGCAAAAAAACAAGCACAATACAACGAAGCGCAAGCCGAAAATAATAGCTATCGCCAGCAGCAAGCTGAAAATGTTGAGCAGTTTAACGGCGTCGCCGAATTAAGCAATGAACAGCGCCAAGAGCTTAAACAGCTTTATCGTTGTGCTTGCAAATTGGCGCATCCCGATTTAGTCGGCGTGGAAAATCGTGAACAAGCCCATTTAGTCATGGTTGAAATTAATGCCGCGAAAAAAGCATGTGATATTAAGGCTTTGCGCCAGCTGCTACATCAATTAGAGGCAGGGCTCTTATCGGGCATTGCTGTTGCCAAAGATGATCTAGAGGCTTTACGCCTGCGTATTAAGGATTTGCAAAGCAATATTAACGAGCTGGAGGCGATTTTACTGCGTCAGCGTCAAGATGATGAACTTAACCCCGTGCTAGAAAATGACGATATCAACGCTTTTATTGACAAACAAGCGTCTGAGTTAACCGCTTTCATGCATGAGTTAGATGCAGAGAAAGCACAGCTCGCGGCAGAATTTACCAATTTAAAAGCGCAGCTTGACGCCCTTAATAACGATTAAAAATAACGACTAAAAAATTGCGAGGAAATATGAGCAGTTCGCAGGAAAAAAAATCAGCAACCAGCCTTACGTTAAGCACCACTGCACAGCACAGAGCGCTAGTTACCACTCAAGTAAAACAAGCCTTAAGCTTAACCCAAAAGTTGCTAAGCGCTAGAAATGCATTAATCGATGAGTCGTGGATGCAAGAAATTTGGGATTGGGCCGATGCGCATAATATTCCAACATCTTTCATTGCGCGTGATAAAGTAGGGCTATTGCAGATGACAAGCTTGTCATTTGCTGAGCTAGCCAAAGAAATCACAGAAGACATACATAATTTGGCTGAAGCTGACTTTAATCTTAAATACGTCTGTTTTATA
>JBOFXO010000090.1:0-1410 GCA_051654185.1 Vibrionaceae bacterium
GCGGCGACGTAGCGTCCGCCGATGCGAAACACATTGGTCGCGCCAGGATTGCATGAGGCTATTTTTCTGGGATCGGGTAAGTGGAACAGCTTACAAAGCAGCACTGCGCTGGAAATAGATCCCATCAAATAAGCGATAATGATGAATAATAATTCAGTCGCGCCCATGCAACCTCCTGTTTATCAACCCAAAAATGAGGGCTTGCGCTTTAGCGTGCAGTGTTAGTATACCGCATTCGCATAAAATTGGATTTTATCGTAATCAGCGCGAGATGTTTTTGTCTATTTGCGCTTTGCTGTGAGAATTTCGCAGGAAAAGTTGTAAGCTATTGCCTTTGTTGGGTTTTATTGTTGCGGATATCGCTACGCAAGCATGCGATTTTAATTTTATCGCTTGTGAAAAATGATGAGAAAAAATTGATGGATAAAGTGTTTATTCGCCAGCTTGAGGTTGTTACGCACATTGGCGCTTACGATTGGGAGCAGCAGATCTGGCAAAAGCTGCTGCTGGATATCGAGATGGAATTTGACATTGCGCAAGCGGCAGTCAGTGATGACGTCAGTTTTGCGCTCGATTATGCCAAAGTCGCGCAAGCGGTGACGCAGTTTGTTGGCCAAGGTCACTTTTTGCTGATCGAGCGCGTTGCACGAGAAGTGGCGGATTTGATTTTACAGCAGTTTGGCGTAACGTGGGTGCGTATTACTGTGAGCAAACCAAGTGCGCTTCTAAGCGCGGCTTGTGCTGGCGTGACGATTGAGCGTCGTATCTTGCGATAAATCGTCGCTATTTTCTTTAATAGCCGCAGAGGCTGCAGATTTAAAGTGTTGGAGATCATGAGTTTTTTTGAAGCTTTCGTTTTAGCGCTGATCCAAGGATTGACGGAGTTTTTGCCCGTGTCTAGTTCAGCGCACCTGATCTTGCCGTCGGAGATTTTAGGTTTTGCCGACCAAGGATTGGCATTTGATGTGGCCGTGCATGTTGGGACTTTATTTGCGGTGATAGGCTATTTTCGCCAGCAAGTTTGGCAGTTGCTATGCGCATTTTTAGCATCGGTTTTTAAAAATCAGCACAGTAAAGAGAGCCGTTTAGCGTGGATGATTGTGCTTGCGACCATCCCTGCTGGCATTGTTGGGCTGCTGCTAAAAGATATCGTGGAACTGTATTTGCGCTCAACGTGGGTAATTGCTATCACCTGTGTGGTGTTTGGTTTGCTGCTGTGGTGGGTTGATGCAAAAGCTAAACAAACCATCAACGAGGACGCAACCACAGTAAGATCAGCGTTTTTGATAGGTTTTGCGCAGGCCATGGCTATTATTCCTGGCACATCTCGCTCCGGCGCGACTATGACCATGGCGCTTTATTTGGGCTATACCCGAGAAGCTGCGGCGCGTTTTTCATTTTTGATGTCGA
>JBOFXO010000091.1:0-6394 GCA_051654185.1 Vibrionaceae bacterium
CAGCTCTTGGGCGCCCTGTAAATTGTACTCACAGCGCATTTTCATCTGCTGCAACCAACTTGGCTCGCTCAAGCTAAACGCCTTTAAATTAGGATGAAAATGAGGCCAAGTTTGAGGATCATCACCGTTAACTATCGCAAGCTGCGCGCGAGAAAAAATCGCGAGTTTCGCCTGCTGGTATTCACGCAGCGATGCATATCTGTCCATATGATCTTCTGAAAGATTTAAAAACGTGGCGGCAGCAAGCGTGAGTGAGCGCGTGGTTTCTAATTGAAAACTAGACAACTCTAAAACGTATAACTGGTAATTTTTATCGAGCAGATCAAGCGCTGGCACACCAATATTGCCGCCAACCGCCACCTCGATACCCGCAGCTTTTGCCATTTCGCCAAGCAACGTGGTGACAGTGCTTTTGCCATTAGAGCCGGTGATAGCAACCACCGGCGCTTGCACATGGCGCGCAAAAAGCTCAATATCGCCAATAATTTCAACGCCATTTTCCTTAAGCGCTACAAGCGGCGCGCTTTGCAAACTTAAGCCTGGGCTTACTACCACCAGCTGCGCCTGCGCAAGCCATTCTTCTTGCCAGCCACCGCAGTGCAGCTCGACATTTTTAGGTAATTTGTCAGCATTACTAGGATGTTGGCGCGTATCGATAACGCGCACAACAGTTTGCGGATAGCGCGCTTGCAAAAAATTCACAACCGACAAACCGGTGAGGCCAAGCCCCACCACCACAACATTTTCGGCAGTGATCATGTTAGCGCACCTTTAACGTTGCAAGCCCAATCAACACCAGCATCAAGGTGATGATCCAAAAACGCACAATCACACGCGGCTCCGGCCACCCTTTAAGCTCGTAATGGTGGTGAATGGGCGCCATGCGAAAAATGCGTTGACCGCGCAGCTTAAATGAGCCCACTTGCAAGATCACTGACAAGGTCTCAATAACAAAAATACCGCCCATGATAAGGAGCAAAAATTCTTGGCGCAGCAGCACCGCAATCGTACCAAGCGTGCCACCTAGCGCAAGCGAGCCAACATCGCCCATGAAAACTTGCGCAGGATAAGTGTTAAACCACAAAAAGCCCAGTCCCGCGCCGACAATGGCCGCGCAAACGATCACAAGCTCACCCGCGTGCGGCAAATAAGGAATGTGCAAGTAATTAGCAAAATTGACGTTACCCGTCGCCCACGCGACGAGCGCAAAACCGCTTGCTACCATCACGGTTGGCATAATGGCAAGGCCATCAAGGCCGTCGGTTAAGTTCACCGCATTGCTTGAGCCCACAATCACAAAGTAGCTAAAAATGATGTAAAAAAGCCCCATTTGCGGCATGACATCTTTTAAAAAAGGCACAACCAGCAAGGTAGCATTAGTATCTTTGCCATACGCATAGAGCGCAAAGGCGACAAGCAGCGCAATCACAGACTGCCAAAAATATTTCCAGCGCGCGACAAGCCCTGCGGTGTTTTTGCGCACCACTTTGCGATAATCGTCAATAAAACCAATCGCGCCATAACCCAGCGTTACAAACAGCACAGCCCACACGTAAGGGTTTGATAGATCAGCCCACAACAGCACGGTCACCGCGATGGAAAATAAAATCATGATCCCGCCCATTGTCGGTGTGCCGCGCTTACTAAAATGCGACTCGGGGCCGTCGTTACGTACAATCTGGCCAATTTGCAGCATTTGCAGACGATCAATGAGCATCGGGCCGATGCTCAGCGATAAAATTAAAGCGGTCAGAACGCTTAAAATGGAGCGAAAAGTGAGGTAGTTAAACACACGAAACGCGGGGATCTGTCCTGACAATATATCTGATAACCAATCTAACATTGTGTTGCCTCTTCTATGGCTTTGACTACATTGGCCATTTTCATGCCATTCGCCCCTTTCACTAACACGGAAATCGCGCCGCTTTGCTCAATCAGCTTTAGCGCATGAGCGATAAGCTCAGGCTGCGTCAAAAAATGGGTACCGCCGCACAGCTCGCTTATCACTTGACTGTGCCGGCCATAACTTAATACGTTGTTTAATTTTGCTTTTTGCGCATAACAAGCTAACTCATGATGCACCTGCGGGGCGTAAGCGCCCATCTCAGCCATATCGGCTACGATCAGCAATGTGTCGCCAGAAAAGCTGCTAAGCAGATCAATGCCGGCTTTCATCGCAAGCAAGCTTGCGTTGTAGCTGTCATCAATCAAGCGCAAATTAGGACGCGGGAATGTGATGCGCCCGCGACCTGCAACTGACTGCGTGGCACTTAAGCCTTGAGCTACCTCGGATAAATCCGCCGTCATCATATGCATAGCCGCAGCGCTTGCGAGCAGCGCATTACAAACTTGATGGCGACCAGGAACATTAAGACTGACCTGCGTTTCGCCAAATGGGCTGTGCAAGGTAAACTGATAACAGCCGCTTTGCTGCATCACAATATTTGTCGCGTAAAAATCGGCGTGGGCGTGGCTTTCGCTCACCGTCACCACCTTTTTGCCAGCAAGTACCGTCTGCCACTCGCCATGGCTGTCAAGATTAAGGATCGCAACACCGCCATCACTTAAGCCTTCAAAGATCTCACCTTTTGCTCGCGCAACCCCTTCAAGCGAGCCAAAGCCTTCTAGGTGCGCCGCGGTTAAGTTGGTCACCAGCGCCACATCAGGGCGCACAAGCGCTGTGGTGTAAGCTATTTCACCAATGTGGTTTGCGCCAAGCTCAACCACAGCAAATTTATGTGATTCATCAAGGCGCAGCAAGGTTTGCGGCACACCGATGTCGTTATTTAAATTACCGCTAGTGTATAAGGTATTGCCTTGCAAGGATAAAATTGCCGCAATCATCTCTTTAACACTGGTTTTACCACAGCTTCCGGTCACGGCCACCGTTTTTACCTGCGCACGCTGTTTCACCAGCGCGCCAAGTTTTCCTAGCGCTAATTTTGTATCTGCAACAATAAGCTGAGGAATTGCGCAGGCAACCGCTTTTGTCACAACAGCGGCTAACGCGCCTTGTGTTTTAGCTGCCGCGACATAATCGTGACCATCAAAATTTTCACCTTGCAGCGCAATAAATAAAGCGCCAGCGCAGCTTTTGCGGCTGTCACTTGTTACCGCATTGATTGTAAATTCAGCCGGTGCATCTTTCGCCCATTGAGCGTCAAGTAACGCAGGTAACTGATTTGATCCTATTGAAATCATTATGCATTTCCTAATAGTTGATCCACCGTTTCAATATCCGAATAGTGCAACGTTTGCGTGCCAACGATCTGATAATTCTCATGCCCTTTGCCAGCGACTAAAACCACATCTTGCGCTTGGGCCTGCTGCAAAGCATACCGGCAAGCTTGCTCGCGCTGATGGATCACGTGCGCATTTTGGGGAGAAGTCATCCCTTTTTGCATATCGGCAATGATCGCCTGCGGTGATTCTGAGCGTGGATTGTCGTCAGTTAAAATAATTCTGTCAGCCAATTTTTCTGCAATAGCGGCCATCATGGGGCGCTTACCCGCGTCGCGATCACCGCCGCAGCCGACAATGCACCATAATTTGCCTTTGCAGTGACGCCGCAGCGCTTTTAGCACATTTTCTAGCGCATCGGGAGTATGAGCGTAATCGACCACCCATAACGCATTGTTTGGACGCGTAAAAGTCTGCATGCGCCCAACAACAGCGCGCAGTTTTTCGGCACAAAGCATTAACGCCTCTTTATCTGCCCCAAGCGCTAACAGCGCAGCTAAACTCAGCAGCAAATTCATGACGTTAAATTCACCCACCAGCGGCGCGCTAAACTTACCCGCCCCCCAGCTTGAATCAAACGCAATGGTCACCCCATTAACGGCGTAGTCAACGTCGGTTAACCACAGCGCCCGCAAAGCGGCTGGTTTACCCTGCAAAGAGACAGCAACCGCCTCGGGCAACTCTTGTAGCCACGCTTTGCCGACCTCGTCATCCACATTTAAAATCGCAAGCTGGCAATGCGCACTGTCAAATAAGCGCCGCTTTGCGTGCGCATATTGTTGCATAGAGCCGTGATAATCAAGATGATCACGACTTAAATTACTAAAAACAGCTGCCGCAAAGCGCAGCGCCTGCACGCGATGCTGCACAAGCCCGTGCGAAGAGACTTCCATTGCTACCTGTTTTGCCCCTTGCGCGTGAAAATGAGCAAGCTGCTGCTGCACGCTTAGCGCATCTGCAGTTGTATTGATGGCAGGCTGTAAATTGGGCAAAAAACCATTGCCGGTAGTGCCCATCACAGCCGTGCGCTGGCCAAGCAGCTCAAGCCACTGCGCAATCAGCTGCGTGATGGTGGTTTTCCCGTTAGTGCCGGTCACACCGATAAGGGTCAGCTGCTCGCTGGGATTTTGATAAAAGCGCGCGCCGATAGCGCTCAGCATTGTGGAAAGGTTGGGCAGCACAATCACTGGCGCACCATCTTGCAGATAGATACGCAGATCTTCAGCAGTATCTGCCTCAGCAAGCACCGCAGGCGCCCCTTGCGCTATCGCTTTTGCAATCAGGCTGCGTGCATCAAATTTATGCCCTTTGAGCGCGATAAAAAGGTCACCGGCTTTTAAGATGCGACTGTCTAGCGTTAAACCCGAGATCTCCACAGAGGGAGCGCTACACCAAGGTGCAAGCAACATTGCAAGATCAATTCGCCTTACCATGTATTTTTATTATCCTTCCAAACGGCAGTTAACGATCCACTTATGACGCAGCCTTATCCGGCGCCACATTCAAAATCTGCAAGGCACTTTTCATCACTTCGGCAAAAATTGGCGCAGCAACCTGCCCGCCATAATATTTGTCCCCTTGCGGCTCGTTGATCAAAACGACCAACGCAATACGTGGCGCGCTGATAGGGGCAATGCCGGCGGTATAAGCTAAATATTCATCACCATAGCCGCCCGCAACGGCCACTTTCGCCGTGCCTGTTTTTGCGCCAACGCGATAACCATCCACCTTAGCACGATGTGCACTGCCGCCCTCTTCGGTCACGCCTTCTAACATTTTCAAAAGTTTCAGTGCATTTTTCTTCGATACCACCTGCGTACCGGGCACCTGCGCCTCAGTTTTTAAAATAGAGAGCGGGCGGTTAATCCCAAGGCTGCCAAGCGTGGCATAAACGCGCGCAAGCTGCACCGGCGTTATCGATAAACCGTAGCCAAAAGAGAGGGTAGCTCGCTCAAACTTAGACCAGCGGCGATTATTCGGAAACAGGCCCAGCGACTCGCCGACCAAGTTAACGCCCGAAGCGTCGCCAATGCCAAAGCTGTTATAGATACCAAGTAGCGCATCCACCGGCATTTCAAGGGAGAGCTGACTTACGCCTATGTTACTGGATTTTTTAAGAATTTCGCTAATGCTGGCTTTGCCGATTTTAGTAACGTCACGCACGCGCGCCCCGCCAATCGACATAATGCCGTTGCCGGTGTCTAAAATGGTGTTTTCATCCGCCACCCCATTTTCAAGCGCGGCGAGCACCACCAGCGGTTTGATGGTAGAGCCAGGTTCAAATACGTCAGTGATGGTGCGATTGCGCATTTTAAAACTTTGCAACTCACTGCGATTATTCGGGTTATAGGAGGGCGCATTGACCATAGCGAGCACTTCGCCAGTCTGCACATCGACCATCACCAGTGAGCCTGATTTTGCGCGGTAATCTGCTACAGCTTGCTTGATCACACGGTACGATATCGCTTGCAAACGCTGATCAATACTCAGCTGCAGCTCTTTGCCTTGCTCGCGCTCGCGTACAGCAATGGTTTCGACAACGCGGCCATAGCGATCTTTACGCACGGTGCGCGTACCAGGCTCGCCGCTAAGCCAACCATCATAACCACGCTCGATCCCCTCAAGGCCACGCCCGTCAATCCCTGTTACGCCAACTAAATGAGCGCTAATTTCGCCTGTAGGATAAAACCTGCGCGACTCTTCACGCAGCCCAACGCCGGGCAGCTTCAATCCTTTAACATAATTTGCCGCAACGGGCGTCACTTGACGCTGCAGGTAGATGAAACGCTTTTTACGCTCTTGTTCAATGCGCTTAAACATGCTTGCGCGATCAAGCTCTAACACGTCGGCTAAGGCGCTCCAGCGCGCTTTATCGACCAGCCCGCCATTTTCAAACAAGACAACCGGATCAAGGTAAACAGCCTGCATCGGCACACTGATAGCGAGCGGCTCGTTGTTTCGGTCAGTGATAGTGCCGCGCGCAGAATAGGTTTTTTGCACACGCAGCGAACGCCTATCCCCTTCGTGGCGCAGCCTGTCAGGCTCGATAACTTGAATGAAAGCGATCCGCCCAAGCAGCAGCACAAACAGCAGCCCAAGCAAACCAAATAAGCAAATGTATCGCCAAGAACTCAGCGTAGGGGCAGCGGTTTTT
>JBOFXO010000092.1:0-2202 GCA_051654185.1 Vibrionaceae bacterium
CCCCGACTTTTTCTTCTAGCTGCGCCATTTTGCGAGATACCGAAGATGGCGTCATATCTTGCCTGCGTGCCACTTCAGAAAAATTGCCAAACTGGGTGGTCATCAAGAACAATTTTATTTCCAATAAAGAAACATCGTAATTCACAAACTTTTGCCTACTTTATTTAGGATTTGCTCGATTAGCTAAAAATGAAAACGTAAACAAAAAAGACAAGCTGATCTTGCTGCCTATTCACCGGTTATGCTGTGAGAATATTTTCGCTCACAATGAAATGCGCATCCTCGGTGAAAGATTGAAACTGCTCAATAATTTTTTGCATTTGTGTGGTTTGCAGATCGCTAAGAAAAGCTTCTTCAGAATCAATATGGATAACTTCAAAATACTCCCATGGTGATGGCTTATTTTGGCCAAACACGCTAAGCCCTTTAAATACCTCAAACGATGAAACGCTACGAAGTTTATTGACTGTTGGAAGATCAGACTCTTTTGCCCATTTTAAATATTCAGATCTATCCGTCGCCGGTTTTAGATTAAAAAATACCATGATTGTTTTTGCAGACATCTTACCTTTCCTTATTAAAGTTAGTTATTTTCAGTTGTAGCAGACGCTTCTTGCAGCGATTGCGTTTGACGGTTTGCTAGATAAATGCAGGTCAAGGCGCCCGCGATGCAAATCATGGCAAGAACACGCCAATAATTTAGCGCAATCGGCGCATTGTCGAGCCAGCCTAGCGTGTCGATCACAAGGCTCATGATCATTTGCCCTAGAACAGTGGCGACAGTGGCGATCGCCACACCCACTTTTGGCACAGCTGCAACGATCACGATCATATAAATGATGCCAAACAGTGCGCCGGCAAGTTTCCATTTCGGCACAGTGAGTAGCGTTGCATCATAACTTGGTTCAAAGAAAAAAATCAGTAAACCTGTGATAACAGTGCCCATACCAAAAGTCAGCAAAGCACTTTCAATCACTCCCACTTTTGCGCCAAGTTGACCATTGATCGCAGCTTGTGCGCTCAGCGCCATACCAGATGCAATAGCGAGTAAAACAATCAATGTCATGCCTGTCCCCCTAAGTAAACAAACACAAGAGCCAGAGAAATAAATGCCAATCCCAAAAGGCGCATTGGGTTTAAAGGTTGCTTAGGAATGGTAAACCAGCCAAAGGTGTCAATCGCAAAACTCTTGGCAATTTGCCCAAACAGCACGCAAACCATGGTCATCGCCACACCTAAAATTGGCGTAGCGAGCGTCAAGGTGACCACGTAAAGAGGCCCTAATAAGCCACCAATAAGTTGCCATTTAGGAATGGTATTCCAAGCTGTAAACTTTCCTTGTGGTGTGAAATGACGGATCACCCACAGCAATGCTGTGCCAACACCAAAAATGCTTAAAGTCGCCCATAAGTGACCCACTTGCTGGCCTAAAGGGCCAAGTAGACCTGCCTCAAACGAAAGTCCCATGCCGGCAAGCACAATCAAAATAACAAAAATAATATTCATCGTGGCGTAGGCTGAGCAATAAAAGAGTGGGCGGCGTAGGCTTTACCATGTGGATAAGAGACAAGCTCTAATTGCATCCCCCAAGGAGCCATAAAATAAACCCAAGTCTCACCTGCAGTTGGCCCTTCGTGCATGGCTGTTGGCTCGCCAAGAACTTGAATGCCTTGCTCTTTAAGATAAGAAACAGCAGCGTTCATATCATCAACGTAAAAAGCAAGATGATGACCACCAATATCTGCGTTATTAGGCGCCGTTTTTTTGCGCGCCACGGTATCTGCGTATTCAAAGATCTCTAAATTGATCCCGTTAGCATGCATTACTGCAATTTTGGCGATCTGCGCTCGCGGATCAACATTGAGATGCTCTGCCATCCAATTATCAGACGCAGCAAAAGGGCCAAATTCATAAGCCAGTTCAAAAGCAAAGTGCTCACGAAAGAATGCAACAGCTTGGTTAAGATCGGGAACAGTGAAACCGATATGGTCGGCCTTTTTTAAACCTGGAATAGCCATTAAGAGTCACCTCGCTCGTGACGGATCTTATTCAATGCTCCCATCGTGGTCGCGCCTTTGTTAAAGCCTGTGTATGCCGATGCAAATACAATAAGCTCTTCAAGCTCTGCATACGTCACGCCTTGCTTGAGCGCCATATCAACGTGAGCTGCAAAGGGGTTACCATCGCCTGTGACATTAAGCG
>JBOFXO010000093.1:0-1782 GCA_051654185.1 Vibrionaceae bacterium
TACTACCGCTGGGAGCAACTTTTTTTCACAAAACTCTATGAAAAAGGCTTGGTGTACAAAAAAACTTCATCGGTTAACTGGTGCCCTAACGATCAGACCGTTTTAGCTAACGAGCAAGTCGACAATGGCTGCTGCTGGCGCTGCGACACGCCTATCGAGCAAAAAGAGATCCCGCAATGGTTTATTAAGATCACCGATTACGCGCAGGAGCTGCTGGACGATTTAGACAATTTGACCGAGTGGCCTGAAATGGTGAAAACCATGCAGCGCAACTGGATCGGCCGCTCAGAAGGGATTGAGCTTAGCTTTAGCGTGACTAACGAAGCAGATCTGCGCGTTTATACCACGCGTCCTGACACGCTAATGGGCGTCACCTATGTTGCGATTGCCGCAGCGCACCCGCTTGCGACAAAAGCTGCGGCTAACAACCCCGCACTGTCTGAGTTCATCGACTCCTGCAAAAACACCAAAGTTGCAGAAGCGCAGCTTGCAACCATGGAAAAATTGGGCATGGACACCGGTCTGCGCGCCATTCATCCGCTCAGCGGGGAAACAGTGCCGGTGTTTGTCGCCAACTTTGTGCTAATGGATTATGGCACAGGGGCTGTAATGGCAGTACCAGCGCACGATCAGCGTGATTTTGAGTTTGCAAGCAAATATGCGCTGCCCATTAAAGCTGTGATCCGTCCTGCCGATGGTAGCCCGCTTTTAATTGAAGAAGCCGCTTACACCGAAAAAGGCATTTTATTTAACAGTGGCGAATTTGACGGCCTTGATTTTAACGGCGCTTTTGACGCCATTGACAAAAAATTACAACAACTTGGCAAAGGTAAACGCTGCATCAATTTTCGCCTGCGCGATTGGGGCGTTTCGCGCCAGCGCTATTGGGGCGCGCCGATCCCAATGCTCACCACCGAAGACGGCCAAGTGCATCCTGTTCCACAAGAGCAATTACCGGTCATTTTGCCAGAAGACGTGGTGATGGATGGCGTAACCAGCCCTATCAAAGCGGATAAAAATTGGGCGAAAACGCACTTTAACGGCCAGCCGGCGCTGCGCGAAACTGACACCTTTGACACCTTTATGGAGTCAAGCTGGTATTACGCGCGCTACTGCTCGCCAAAAGCGGATCAAATGTTAGATAGCGATGCGGCAAACTACTGGCTGCCGGTTGACCAATACATTGGCGGCATCGAGCACGCGTGTATGCACTTACTGTACGCGCGCTTCTTCCACAAATTGCTGCGTGATTTTGGTATGGTCAACAGCGATGAGCCGTTCAAACAGCTACTTTGCCAAGGGATGGTGCTGGCCGACGCCTTTTATTACCTTAACGAAAAAGGCGCAAAAATTTGGGTCTCACCGACAGAAGCAACCGTGCAGCGTGATGAAAAAGGACGCATTGTCAGCGCCGTTGATACGCAAGGCAACAAACTTGTGCACGCCGGCATGACAAAAATGTCAAAGTCGAAAAATAACGGCATTGACCCGCAGCTGATGGTAGAAAAATATGGCGCAGACACTGTACGCCTGTTTATGATGTTCGCTGCGCCAGCCGATATGACGCTCGAGTGGCAAGAGTCTGGCGTTGAAGGCGCACACCGCTTTTTAAAACGCTTGTGGCGCATGGTGTTTGAACATTTAACCCATGGCGAGGTCACGCCCCTGAATGTGGCTAAATTAAGCCGCGAGCAAACCGCGCTGCGCCGTGAGGTGCACAAAGCCATCGTTAAAGTGACCGACGACATTGCGCGCCGCCAAACCTTTAATACTGCGATTGCG
>JBOFXO010000094.1:0-2419 GCA_051654185.1 Vibrionaceae bacterium
TTTTTACTGTTTGCTATTGCCTCTTGAATGCTATTTCTTTTAAAGGTTGTGGGGGGCATGTAGCTCTTATGGCAAAGTTGGAAGTGCGATTAGCAAAGGTGTTTTTACCACCCGCCAACCAAGAAATCTTCTTTTCTTGTTTTCGTGTTAACAAGATTTATTACAAAAAGCCATTGCACACTCTGACTCTGGGCTGCAACTTTGATAAAGGCAAGCAGTGCGCTCATAACGCAAACAACGAAAGAAAACAAAAAATACAGATTTCTTGCTTTCTTTACCTCTTCTACAGTTCCTTTACTCGCAGAGGATCGCCATTGAGTTGCAAAGAAAAAAGAAAACACGAAAAAAAGAATTAAAGAAAGCACGAAATAAACCACAAATACTGCTCCTTTTCACAATCGAAAAACTTCACTTCAATGCCGCGTAAAATAAATTTTGTTATCTATTTTGTTGGATAGCTTTTAATTTGTGATTTACAGTAAATAATTCTGCTTTTCGTGCTTTCTTTTTATCTTTAATTTTTCTTTTGCTTGCTACAATCGTGAAACCAACGTTCAAAGATTAAATCGAGCGCAAGTCATCATGCGTTTGTTCGGTGCTTTATAGTTTTCACGCCCTCTTGTGCAAAACAAAAACATGATAACCAAACTCGCCTAAGTACCGCTCATAAATTGCTGTTTCTCGCGTGAGATCTGCAATGGCGGCTGAGTTAGGCATGCTTGGCATGAGCTCAGTAACACGCACTTTAAGTGGCTGATAATAATCGGACCACGATTTTTCGCTTAAAGTAAAATGATCAATGACATCAAAACCAGCCTTACGCATGTGCGTTAAGCGTTTTTCGACTGTTTGCATGTCGGGGTATTCTCCCCGCCAAAACCCCACGGCCTCATCACTCGGGCTGTCGGTTAACCACACCAAGTCACTGAGCACCATGTAGCCACCTTCTTTCAGCAGCGGCCGCCACTGTGTTAGCGCTTGCTCTACCCCCATGATGTAAGCCGAGCCTTCAGCCCAAACACAATCAAAGCTTGAAGGCGAAAACGGCAGTGCTGTCATGCTGGTGCAGCTTAGGGTCACGCGTGAGTCCAAGGCTTGCTCGGCAAGGCGCTTGCCAAGTTCATCAAGAGCGCTTTGTTCGTTATCCACCGCAACGATTTGTGCCTTGGTATGCTGTGCCAGTAAGCGGGTAGAAAATCCCTTACCACAGCCAATATCAATGATGTTTTGCGGTGTGCTAGGCAGCAGTGAAAGCGCCTTGAGTGAGTCAGCATCGCTGCCAGGGGCCCAGCGTTCTAAGGTTTGGAATACCGTCATAAAGTCAGCCATATACTGATCGTGTTTATTCATATCTTTTGATAACCATTTTAAATGCAGGGCCTGCTTTTCATTAAAGCCTTGCAGTTTTAACCAATCCAGATGAGCATCCGGTGCTAATTTATCGGTTTGTTGATGCCAAGGGCGCAACGAGCCTTCTCCCAATAAAGCGGCTAATAAAGTACGTGCCTGTTGTTTTTGGACGATGTCTTCATCCAACTGCCGCAAGCGTTGTTCAAGCAGAGAGCGCGCTACTTTGCCAGCTAAGCAGATCTTGCACTCCTGTAGCGTTAGCCCGCCCGCTTGCAGCTGTTGCAGTAAATGCAGCCGCTGAACATCCTTATCAGAATAGAGTCGGTAGCCATTGGCTTGGCGCGTGCCATGTAATAACCCTTGTTTCTCGTAGTAGAGCAAAGTCGAGCGCGACAGCTTGACCTCTTCGGCTAATTGGGAAATGCGATACACAAATAAACTCCAAGGCTGTGCAATTAACCATGTCTTTGATGACCATAAACTATGGAGCTATAGACAGGTCAAAAAATTTAACAAAAAATATCACTAACGATGAATAGACTGATAAGGGCGCCATCAGGATAAAGTGATTTTGGATTGAAAAATGCCAGTCTGATTGCCACGCGCAATCATTTCAAACAGCTGCGCCAGATAAATATGTGTGATTGCAATGCATTTTTATCTTTCAGGCTGCCCATACAATATTTTCTTGCTTTCGTGTTAACAAGATTTCTTGAAAAGATCAATTACAAGCCACCCACTTGAGTGTCACTGCTTCGATAAAAGTGAGTAGTACATTTGTTACAGCCAACCTACTGGAAGAAAACAAAAAATACAGATTTCTTGTTTTCTTTATTCCCCAATCTAATGCTCAACATTTATTTACAGCGGATCTCCACTCACCGGTAAAGAAAAAAAGAAAACACGAAAAAAAGAATAAAAGAAAAGACGAACCAAAATCTGTTTTGCGTTTTCAGGCCGCAGCCTAACTTTTTTAGTTTGCGACTCACAAGCAAATAATTCGTTTTTTCGTGCTTTCTTCTTATCTTTTTTTCCTTTAATCTTGTTTTCTTTCTGGAAAACAATGATA
>JBOFXO010000095.1:0-3708 GCA_051654185.1 Vibrionaceae bacterium
AATGTGACAAAATGCGGTTAAATTGCATTTGATAAGAGACATCAGCTGAGCCCAAGGTTTGATTAAACCTTACTCTATCCAATCTAATTTGGCCGGTGGCTTTGTCGGTACAAGTAATGCCGCAAAAATCTAGCCAGCGTTCGATGGCTTGTCGCTGAGGGGTGACTCCCATGAACGTGTTATCGGGCGACATTAAGAAGTTGCGAAGCGCTAGCGAGAGGGTTGGCGCATCAGCAAATAGCGTACTTGGTGCTTCTAAAGGAAAGATGGTGGAGAGCATTTCAGGCAATTGCCCTTCAAAAATAACAGGATCAGGCTCGTAGATTGCCCTGATATAGTTATCCCCATTTATATAGTTAAGGTACGCTTGCACTTCTTGCTCGGGAACAGGCTCGACCCTCGGTGCTACAGGCGCAGCTGGCGTTATCGGTTGTGGTTGCAATGGCTGTACAGGAGACTGCGGCTGCAATAAAGGTAAATTGAGCGTTCTACGTACGTTGTTCGGAAATTCGGGGACTGCCATATTGTTGGGATCCACCATTGTCTGTAATAACGGACGCAGCTGAACGGCAAAGGGCGCTGTTTCTGCGCGGGTAATATGCGCAGACACGTTTCGAACTAAGTCTGCTATTTGAGCTGGGGCAATTTGTGAAATGCTGTGTAAAATATACCCAACCGCCCACAGCTCTTGCTCTGTGATCCCGCCTGTATTCCACCAAGCAGGAACTGCCTGAGTGAGGTTATTTGGGTCAGGCAGATAACCTATTGACACTAAAATAGCGCGTGCGCTTTGCACCATGCTATCTCTTATTAAAGGATAGGCATTAAAAAGTGCGACGAGATCTGGACCTGTTTGTGTTCTTGCTAGAGGTGTATTGGCGGGAAAAAGCGACCAAATATCTGTGACATCTAACCGCAAAATGGCATCTTGTTTTTTGTCAAGCGGCAGCACTGATCTAAAACAAGCCGCAGTGAATGGCGTTTCTGCTGGCCTGTCAAAATAGCGCCGCATGGAATCGCGATAGCTACACAGATAGTCAAAATAGAGATTCCCTGTACTAGTCGCTGGCAAATGATCTTCAATATTCACTACCCGCCGCTGAGCTGCATAAGAGACGATGGTCTCAGCTCTATTTATAGCCGGACGATATGGCGCGGGCAATGGCATGGGCGTGCGCGTATTAACGGCGTCCACCGCTTGCCAAAAATTATCGCTTGCCGCCGAGCTTATTAACAGCGCGTGGTTTGCAGTTAAAAGCTGCGGATAGCGTGCATGTACTTCCCTTAACACATCGCTTAGATTTTGCGCCAGTTCAATGTTGTCTAACAGGTACAAACTGCGGATGATTTGCATCAAACAGTGGCGGCCGCCTTGCGTGGTTAACAGTGTTGAATTGCTCGGATCAAAATTGCTAGGCACCGCTATATTACGAGCGCGGGGATCAGAAGGCGTACCACGAACGCGTGATAAACCTAAGTTGGCGAGGATTGGCTCAAGTGCTATACGTTGCGCGGCGCGCATTTCAGGATTGGTGATGGCTTCTGCGCGTGCTAAGTTAAACTCGTCCATGTTTGTCCCATCTGTGTCCATGGGAAAGAGATTGTCGACGTATTGCTGCATGTTGGCGGCGCTGCGAAAATAGGCGCGATTTTGTGTGACAAGCTCTGGCAGATGTTGCGAGCCAATAGCTGGCGCAAGATCGAGGTAACGTCGTGCAATTGGGCTTTGCACTGTTGCTGTGGCTGCTGATTGTTGCAGCTGTCTGCGAATAGAGGCTACTGCTGCCGCTCTTTGCGCTTGCGCAGGCAAGACGCTATGCAGCGTTGCAGGTAATGTGTTAGATATACGAACTTGTGGAGTAGAGGCTGCTGCTGAAGTGGTATTTGTTGCGTCAGTTTGCGATGCGCGGCGATTACCGTTGGGTGGGATTGGTGCACTCATCTATTGACTCCATGAAGTTTGCATATCTTTACAGGATAATACATTCGATAACATATAAATTAATGAATTAAAATAAAATATCGCTTAATTACTGAATAATAGATCGGCAGATCGGCGAAATTTTTATTATTTTTACATGCAAAATATAGGTAAGGTTTTATTTTTTAATGGCGCGTTTTTTATATGTAATTATTTGTTTTTAATTTATTAACGATGATGCCAACAATTCAATAAAACAAAAAAATAATATTGCTTGTATCTGAATAAATTGCATGGGCGCTGTCGCAAATACAAATCTATTTTTATCATGGCATAGGCTTTCGCGCTCTAGCCTTTGTGCAGCCTGTCGCAGCTCGCTGATTTAAAAATAGTACCATTATTTAAAAATCGTTAGCGAAAAAACGGCTCAAAGCTGCCGACGCCGCAGCAAAAAAGCATGCGCCTTCTCGCAAATTAAAAAAAATAGACTCAAGTAGGCAAATAATTAACGGTGGAAATAGAGCGCCGCGGCATTGTATGATAACACCGTTTTTTAAGGCGACTTATTTACATAGTAAGTTGAATATTATAATAAAAGGCTAAGCAGTCGCATGAAGGCTATATCTGTATTTAGCTAAGCTGTTTAGCTAATGATCCGCATTTTCTCTAAAAAGCCAAATGGGGAATTAAAGTTAATTAGGGAGATCTTTGTGCGTTTTCGTTCAATATGGGCTATCAGTGCTTTATTTTTTGTGCAGCCTTCTCAGGCTTTTGTCGCAAATGAGCCGCAATTTTCACAAAAAGCCACTGATTATATAATGCAATTTGATCATGCCCCTCTGCTTGGGTTACAAAGTGCTCCTCAGGTTGCGGAGCCGCTTAATTTGCAAACGCAAAGCGCGCTGCCAAAACACCTAAGCACAGCCCAAGAAAAAGATTGGGCTTATTTGCGTGAGCAAACTTATACGGTACTTGCTTTAAGTGTGGCAACCGCAGGTCTGATGACATTTTTGCCCGAAAGTATTACTCGCTGGGACGCAGAAGATCGCAGCATCAATAATTTGACGTCAAAGTGGGTTGAGAATGTCAAAGAAGGTCCGGTGTGGGATAGCGATGAGCATTACCTTAATTACGTGATGCATCCGTATTTTGGCGGGGTTTATTATACTGCTGCGCGCCATGCTGGATTTAATGAATTTGAATCCTTTTTTTACTCGTTTGTGTTATCAACATTTTTTTGGGAATACGGTGTAGAGTCTTTTGCTGAAGTGCCGTCTATTCAAGATATCATTGTCACCCCATTTTTTGGTGCGTTGGTCGGCGAGCTGATGTATGCAAAAGAGCAAGAGATCGTGGCCCGTGGTGGCGATGTGTTCGGCTCAAAAATACTCGGTAAAACCGCGCTGTTTTTCTTAAACCCGATTGGCTCTATCCATTACTGGGCAACTGACTGGTGGGATGGCGAAAGCTCGCTGACTCTAAAGTACAATCCTTGGTTTGATGAACCGCAGGCGGCAAAATTTGTGCATGAGGCTGGCACAAATTACAGCAGTGATTTTATTGGGTTGCAGTTAAAATTTAAATTTTAAAAAACAAATGTACCTTACTGAATTTTCTCATTTTTTGTAGAACTGCTCCTATTTTTTTAACCTTTTGAAAAAATAGGCCATCTTTTATTTCATTTTGTTCTAACTTTGTTGTATTAGCAGCTGATCAAAGTTTTATGACAAGATGAAACCAATAGGCGTCGGCTCTGCCGGACAAGCAGCGAATGTAAGCAATACAGG
>JBOFXO010000096.1:0-7832 GCA_051654185.1 Vibrionaceae bacterium
GTTTAATTTGCTCTCGTTTATCGCCTTGAATTTCAATAACAAAATCTTTTACCGCGCCGCCACAGCCACACACCTTTTTTAGATCAGCTGCTAATTTTTTAAGCTCATTTTCTGTAAGCTCAAGGCCGCTGATCAGGCACACGCCTTTTCCTTTGCGCCCTTTAGTTTGTCGGCTTATGCGTACGATACCATCGCCTTTGGGGGGCAACTGTGGCGTAGCTTCCTCGGTAATGCGTCCTATTTGCGTAGAGTAAACGAGCCGAGAGTTTTCATCAGACATAATATCCTCTTTATTGAGCTAATTTTTGCTTGCGAAATTAATAGGCAAATTGGGTGCGGTCAACTAAAAAAGGTGACTTGTTGCAGGGTTTGCCTTGAAATTGCTGCAAAAAGCGGTGCGCCGCTGAGGCGCTGTTTTCACCGCTTTTTTAGCTAGCACCAAGCAAATTCGATTTACGGTTTATTTTTGGGTAATATCTTGATCTAAATCAACAGCGTTACCTATTTTATGTCCCAAGAGAAGATCACCGAGCGGCGCCCTGCAAGCGGTTGTGTTATTCACTGTAAAGAGTGCAGTATTAGCCAGCTTTGCATTCCATTCACATTGAATTTGAATGAATTGAATCAATTAGATCAGATAATTGAGCGCAAAAAACCGATCCAAAAAGGGCAGATTTTATTTAAGACTGGCGACCCGTTGCATTCTTTGTTTGCGATCCGCACTGGTACGCTAAAAAATTACACCTTAACTGAGCAGGGAGATGAGCAGATCACCGCGTTTCATTTAGCTGGCGATCTGGTCGGTTTTGATGCTATCGACAGCATGAAATACCCTAGTACTGTGCAAGCACTTGAAACATCGATGGTTTGTGAAATTCCGTATTCGGTGTTAGATGAATTGTCCGGCAAGATGCCAAAGCTGCGTCAGCAGTTGATGCGCTTGATGAGCCATGAAATCAAATGCGACCACGACATGATTTTATTATTGTCAAAAAAGACTGCGCAAGAGCGGCTCGCGACTTTTATTTATACCTTGTCGCAGCGCTTTTTTGAGCGCGGTTTTTCCGCTAAAGAGTTTCACATGATCATGACTCGTAGTGACGCTGGCAATTATTTAGGGTTGACCGTTGAGACGATAAGCCGTCTTTTAGGGCGCTTGCAAAAAAGTGGTCTTATTGAAGTAAAAGGTAAATACATCAAGATATTAGACATGGATGAGTTAAAAAAATGGGCGGGGACTTTGCGTTAGCTGTGCAAATGCGGCCTTTTTAATTGATTGAATAGATTGAAAAAAGGAGCTGTGTGTCACGTATTTTTTACAAGATAAATGGTTTTATATCTGTGATTCCTTGCTAACCTAGATTTAGCCACATTCTATAATTTTGGAGATCACATGAGTCAGTATGTTAATTTGCTTGTCGCAATAAGCTCGGAAGAGTCGCTGCCTGCGTTAGAGCGTGCGATTGAACTTGCTAAACGCAGTACTTCTCCTGTGGCTATTACTCTGTTTCATTCGGTTTATGATTTTTCTTATGAGATCACTTCGCTGCTTTCATCACAAGAACTAAACAGCATGAAAGCAAGTGTGATCCAGCAGCAAACAGAGTGGCTACAAAGTATCGCTGATCGTTATCGCAGTGCTGATCTGAGGTTGCGTTTGCACGTAGAGTGGCACAAGCGCTCTTATGAAGCGATGGTTGCAAAAGTGCTGGCAGATCAACACGATTTGCTGATCAAAGCGCCACAAAAAAGCGCGACTTTAGATTCCATTATTTTTACCCCTGAAGATTGGCATTTGCTGCGCAAGTGTCCGTGCCCGGTTTTATTGGTGAAAGGCAAAGGACAAGCCGCCGGTGGGAAAATTTTGGTTGCCGTTAGCCCAGCAAGTGCAAATGACGATCATCAAGCGTTAAATGATAAGCTTATCTCTCATGCAAAATTATTAGCAAAGTCAATGGATTCGCAATTTTATTTGGTCAATGCATACCCTGCTACGCCGATCAATATCACCATTGAATTGCCAGAATTTGACCCTATCGCGCATACCGATGCGGTGCGTGGCTACCATCTGCTCGAGATGAAAAAACTGCGGCAAAAACACCATATCGATGAGTCATTCACTTTCTGTGAAGAAGGTTTACCTGAAGATGTGATCAGCAATGTTGCAAAAGAGCTGCCAGCGGATCTGGTTATTTTAGGTACGGCTGGACGAGTTGGCTTGTCGGCGCTGTTTATTGGTAATACGGCAGAGCGTACTCTTGATCAGCTTCATTGTGATATTTTGGCAATAAAACCAGACGATTACATAAGCCCGCAAGCAGCAGCTAATAAATGACTTAGCGCTTGGTATATTGTCTCTGGCATCGCGCTGCAAAATCGGTATGATACGGCTCCATTGCTTGATATATGGACCCTTTTATGCCTGATTTTGATAACAACGCTGCAAACAAATACAATTTTAATAAGCTGCAAAAAAAACTGCGCCGCCAAGTCGGCCAAGCTATCGCTGATTTTAATATGATAGAAGAGGGCGACCGCATCATGGTCTGCCTGAGCGGCGGAAAAGACAGCTACACTTTGCTTGCCATGCTGCAGAGTTTACAAAAAAGCGCGCCAGTTTCTTTTGAGCTTATCGCGGTTAACCTCGACCAAAAACAGCCAGGATTTCCCGAGCATGTGTTGCCTCAATACCTTAACAATTTAGGCGTTGAATATAAAATTGTTGAGGAAAACACCTATGCCATCGTGCAAGATAAGGTCGCTCCGGGTAAAACAACATGCTCGCTTTGCTCAAGGTTGCGCCGTGGTATTTTGTACCGCACAGCTAAAGAGCTTGGCGCGACGAAAATTGCGTTAGGCCATCACCGCGATGACATTTTAGAAACCTTGTTTTTGAACATGTTTTATGGCGGAAAAATCAAAGGAATGCCACCCAAGCTCGTGTCTGACAATGGCGAGCATGTGGTGATCCGCCCTCTTTGCTATTGCAAAGAAAAAGAGATCGAGCGCTACGCCGAGCAGGTGAATTTCCCGATCATTCCTTGTAATTTGTGCGGCTCGCAGCCTAAGCTGCAGCGTCAAGTGATCAAGCAGATGCTGCGTGATTGGGACAAGCGTTTTCCAGGCCGCATCGAAACCATGTTCCGCGCCATGCAAAATGTGGTGCCTTCGCATTTGGCCGATTTTGAACTCTTTGATTTTAAAGGGATCAATAAAAATTCAGGTATTATTTCTGGCGGCGATATGACTTTTGATCTGCCAGAATTTGAAGATCCTGTTGCTGATGAAGATGATGAACTTGCCATCGATCCCGCTTTAAAACTTGATGTTGTACAGATGTACCCTTGATCGAGAGAAGACAAAAAGCAGCGTATGCTGTTTTTTGTTTTTTAAGTAAAAAGTTTCAACGCTTACGAGCGAAGCTTTAAGAAAGTTCTCGAGCATACTGCAATATTTTTACACGGCTTAGCGTTTTGCTGCGACTTTGTGGGCTGTCGTTGCTCGTTTTGTATAAGCTATTTTTTTTGCGCTGTAGCCGTTAAGAAGAACAGTTTGCCGATTTTTTTGCGGTTTATTGGGGATTGTGTGAGGGAGCTGTAGCGATTGGTTAATGTATTTAAGAGAAAAGCGCTTCGCGTGAGTCGATGTCGCGGGTTTGCGGGTATTTACTTCATTTTCGCGGCTTGTGCTATGCTCTTTAGCGACAACTTGACCGTTTAATACCATTAAAATTCCAAAAAAAATCAATCCGTTGTTCATTTCTACTCCGTGTAACGTTGTCGCAAACTTATTATTGATGTTGCAAATTTTTTGTTTTGCAAAATTACATTTTCACCACTCAACGGCTGTATTTAACTATCGTTGTGCACTTCTATTTATCAATAAAATGATCAGCATAATGCATAAAATGTTGTTTTCTGCTTTAAAGCAAAAGCTTTTCTATAATTTGAGCGCGCCGAAAAAACCTTTATTAATGAAAGGAGTAAGGTGTTGCAATAAGCAAAGGCAATTTTTACGAGAGAGATCATTTAAATCAAAGGATTATTTGCAATCTGGTATTTCCATGGTAGGCAAAAAATATAAATATGTTGAGCGGCAGTTATATTGCGAGTTAGGGGGAATTAAGTTGATCTTGCTTAACAAGCAGGCACAAAAAATAATGGTATGAGAGAATAAGCGCCCAGCAAGTTATCTGTTAAGCGCTTATTATTGAGCGGTAATTTTGAGAAGAACTATTTGATTTTAAGCTGATGCTTACCATGCTCAACTTTAGCTTGTAGATAGCTAGCGTTATCATTTTTTAGATAAACCTGCGTACCTATTACCTCAACAATATTGATACCAAGCTCTTTTAACTCGTTAATTTTTTTAGGGTTGTTTGTCATTAGGCGGATATTTGAGACATTCAATGCTTTTAGCATTTGTGCCGCTTCATTGAATGTGCGCAGATCATCAGCAAAGCCTAGTTGATTGTTTGCTTGATAGGTGTTGAGCCCTTGGCTTTGCAGCTTATACGCATCCAATTTATTGTATAAACCAATGCCTCGTCCCTCTTGGCGCAAATAGAGTAAAATTCCACCCTCTTTTGCCATCAGTTCAATTGTTTCATTCAGCTGCTCACCGCAATCGCAGCGTGAGGAGTGAAACACGTCACCGGTTAAGCATTCAGAGTGCAGTCGCACAAGTGGCGGTGCTTGGTTTTGATCGGCGTTGCCAAAAATAATGGCGATATGCTCTTGCTTGGAGCTGAGTCCGTCAAAAGAGAGGAGCTGAGCTGGAATATGGCTGCGTGCGCCCACATGCAAGTCGACTCTGACCCTTACCGTTACCATAGTATTTCCATCCTCGTTAATTTAAAAAGCAGAATCTAGCAAATCAATTGATTTATGACAATGATTGTCATTTACTTTTATGCTAGCAGAATATTAACCATTTGTTTTCGCCTTATAAAAGGGTTTATCGCGTGTAGAAATTTGCTCAAGTGGCTGTGCGAAGTGTTCAAGGAAGGCGGCGCCAACATCAAGCCCCTCAGCATAGTCGTGCATTAGCTGCGAAGGGCGGCTAAGCAGGGCGTTGCTTTCGAGTGCTTTAGGGGGATAAAGCTGGATCACCTGTAAGCGCGTAGGCGGACTTGCTAAAAAATTGAGGCTTTTTTGGTAAGTCTGCAGATGGCATAGCAGCAGATCAATCATGTCGCTGCTGAGCTGCCGCCCAGACAATGCTTGCAGGCGGTAGATAGCATCGCCGCCAAACAGCCAGCGTCCGCCGTTTTGCAGCATATCAAAAGGAATTTTGTCTTTGAATGGCTCCCATATGTTTTCGGTATAAAAGTTGCGCAGCTTTTGCGACAGCTGCTTGTGAAAGCTATTGAGCGAGTTGAGATTTGCATCGAGATGAAAACGGTGTAAATAGCTTGGTAAGCGCTGCTCTATGCCAAGGCGAAAATTTTCAATCCAGGCACTAGTGAGAGGTTGCTGATTCATTGTGACAGGTTCAGTGCGGATCACAACAACGATGTCAGCACCGCGCTGGAATGCTTCTTTGATGGGGATCGCCGCGCTGACTCCGCCATCAATCAGCTCTTTCCCGCGCAAGTTGACTGTTTGATCATATAAAAAAGGCACGGCGCTGCTCGCCAGTAGCACATCTTGCCAGTCATCATCAAACATGGGTAAATATTCAGGCTGCAGGTTTTGCTTATTTGTCGCGCAGGCTAAGGCTTCACGATCATGCAGATGGCTACGAGCAAAGTCGAGATCAAAAATTTCACTGTTGCCAATCTTTGCTTGCTGCATTGCCCAGTTGAGATCCATGGTTTGCTGGCGTCTTATGTATTTGAGCAGGTTAAAAAAGCGCGGATCGGTTGTGTATTGGCTGATAAATTGCTGCGCAAATCCGTGCTGCTTTGCAATGTAAGTTGCAAGGTTTAATGCGCCTGCAGATGTGCCAATATAGAGCTCAAAAGGGTCAAATTGCGCTTTTATGAAGCTGTCGAGCACGCCGGCGGTAAAAATGCCGCGTTGTCCGCCGCCTTGGGTGACAAGCGCGATCCGCTGTTTACGGCGCGAATTGACCATTTTTTGGTGATTCATGCTGATGATCGAGCGATGAGTTGTATAGTGATCACTGTTGATGGTTACCACAAAAACTCCTGTTTTCTTACACGAATGCGCGAAAGCCTAAAGCTCGCTGTCTGTTTGAAACAGAAAAGAGCGGTGTGTGAATATCTACTCTTAATATTGTAAAACCACTGTAAAAGGGTGGTAAGTAAGAGTTGTAAATTGATTTTTTTCGTTTTTTTAGTGTAGACGTTATTTCGTTGAGTTGAGCGTGTCTGTTTTAAGGTAAAACAAGAGTTAGCAAGCAAGAGCAAAAATATTTTTTAAGTCAATTTGCATACGGTATTGCTGTGTAGCTTTGTGCTAAAAACGCTTGCAGCAAAGGGTGTCGATTTTACAAAAAGTAAAAGACACCCTCGCCAGTGATTATTTTATAGCGGTATTGAGATAAATACCTTCATCCGCAATACGGATCTTTCGCTCTTTATACAGCGTACCAATGGTTTTTTTAAAGGTTGCTTTACTGGTTTGAAAGAGGGTAAAGATCTCCTCTGGGCTACTTTTATCGTTACAAGCTAAAAAGCCGTCTCGTTTTTGCAAGACTTGTAAAATTTTGTTAGAGAGGGCGTCCACTTTTGCGGTGCCCAGTTTTTGTAACGAAAGATCGATTTTGCCATCATCACGAATTTGCTTGATAAAGCCGGTGATATTTTTGCCAATAGTGAGCTTGCCGTACATTTCACTTGCAAAAAGCAGCCCTGAATGGCTGTGATCAATTGCGCATTTAAAACCCAGCTCCGTTTTTTCGAGCACGGTTAATGGTACTTGCTCGCCTTTTTTATAGGGCACCGGCGTTTTATCGAGCCACTTATTGTATTTAGTTGTGCCAACAATACGCCCAGATGCTTTATCTAAGTAGATGAAGACTAAATAGGATTTGCCTTGCTGCATCCTAACGCGCTGCTCGCTAAATGGCACCAGCAGATCTTTACTTAAGTTCCAGTTTAAAAATGCACCGATAGGGGTGGTCGCAACGCAGTCTAATTTGGCAAATTGCCAAGCCTGCGCGAACGGCTTTTCGGTGGTAGCAATTAATTTGTCCTCGGAATCAAAATAGATAAAAACGTCTAATTGATCGCCTAAATTAACATCGCGAGTGAGGTAGCGTTTAGGTAAAAGGATGGAGCCAAATTCTGCGCCACCCTCTAAAAAAACACCAAAATCCACGATTTTTGCTACTGTTAGCCGATTTTGTTGGCCAATTTTTAACATATTAAAAACTCATTGATCTCTTTGCTTGCAGTATATCGCCATTTAGCAGGTTTGCTTACTGCATTTTTTTGTTATCTTATGTGAATAACGGCTAAGCTTTTGAACAAACAGGATAGCGAAAATGCCTATCAAAACCGATGAGTTACGAACATTAGCACTTGAAATGATGCCAAGTCCTGCGGAAGTGGCAGCGGAATACCCAATAACAGAGCAGATCGCCATGCATGTAAAAAATGCAAGGAGCGTGATTGAGGGAATTTTGACCGGCACCGATCCACGCTTGCTGGTTGTGATTGGCCCTTGCTCTATTCATGATTCGCAAGCAGGGCTTGAGTACGCTAAGCGGCTGGCAGAATTTGCTGCCGCGCATCAAGAGACGCTTTTTATTGTAATGCGTGCTTATTTTGAAAAGCCGCGCACCGTAGTTGGCTGGAAGGGGATGATCAACGACCCTTATCTCGATGGAAGCTGTCAGCTGCGTGAAGGGCTGTTTGCTGCGCG
>JBOFXO010000097.1:0-7658 GCA_051654185.1 Vibrionaceae bacterium
TTAAGCGCAATATTGGTGAAGCGACCGTTTGGGTCAGCAGTCCAACTTGGGCTAATCATCTGGCCATTTTTGCCGCAACGGGCCTTAACACGCAAACCTACCCTTACAGCGCGACAGCAAGCGGCACCCTTGACCTTGATGCTATCTTTACAACGCTTTCTTTAGCTAAAGCCGGAGATATTGTGCTGCTGCACGGCTGCTGCCACAATCCTACCGGCATTGATCCTACGCTTTCACAGTGGCAAAAATTAGCGCATTTTTGCTTAGAGCGTGAATTGCTTCCTTTTTTTGATTTTGCTTATCAGGGGTTTGCACAGGGCGTAGAGCTGGATGCCGCGCCGCTGCAGCTATTTGCTGTGCAATGCCCCGAGCTTTTGATCGCAAGCTCCTTTTCGAAAAACTTTGGCCTTTATAATGAACGAGCAGGCGCGCTGACGCTACTTGGCGCTAAACCACAGGCAAGCCACCACGCTTTTAGCCAAATTAAAGCCATTGTGCGCACGCTTTACTCCAATCCCCCCGCTCACGGCGCAGCTATCGTCGCAACCATCTTAAACGATGCCAAGCTTTATCCATTGTGGCTTAGTGAAGTGACCAAGATGCGCACACGCATTCAAAAAATGCGCGCGCTTTTTGTCAAAACCCTGCTTGA
This sequence comes from Vibrionaceae bacterium, assembly GCA_051654185.1. Classification (GTDB taxonomy): domain Bacteria; phylum Pseudomonadota; class Gammaproteobacteria; order Enterobacterales; family Vibrionaceae; genus Enterovibrio. Next base: position 653 of record JBOFXO010000097.1, read on the forward strand.
ATTTGACGTGCAGCAAGACTTTAGTTTTATCGAGCAGCAATGCGGCATGTTCTCTTTTTCAGGGCTTTCGCCAGAGCAAGTTGCCGCACTTAAAAACGAGCACGCCATCTATATTGTTGGATCAGGGCGGATCAGTGTTGCAGGCATGACCGAGCAAAATATTCCGCTCATTTGCCAAGCTATCGCACGCGTACTTAAATCAAGTAACAAGTAGCTGATTTAACTTGCCATAAGCTGTGCATAACCGAGCACATAAAAATTAAAGCCCAGCAACGGGCTTTAATTTTTTATCAATCGACGGTTTTCACGTTACGCAGATCAAAACAGCAGATGCGCGACGCCAACAATCACGGGCAGTGTCACTAAGGTACGCAGCAAGAAGATCAGCACAAGCTCCCACAACTTAACCGGAATTTTGCTACCAAGCAGCAAAGCGCCCACTTCTGACATATAAATAAGCTGCGTTACCGACAGCGCTGCGATCACAAAGCGCGTCATCTCGCTCTCTATTGAAGCTGCAAGCACCGCAGGAATAAACATATCTGCAAAACCGACCAGAATAGTTTTAGATGCAGCCTGTGCTTCTGGCACATTGAGCGCCTCAAGCAAAGGGATAAATGGCGTACCAAGTACAGTAAAGATCGAAGTGTATTCAGCGATAATCAGCGCCGTTGTGCCAATTGCCATCACAACCGGCAATACGCCAAATACCATCTCAGCTGCATTTTGTAAGCCTTCTTTTAACACTTTTAGCAAAGAGCTGATTTGCGCCGAGCGATTCAAGGCTGATTTTACGCCAAAAGAAAACGCGGTTTCACCTTCTGGCAATGCATCGTGACCAACGTCTTTTGTTGAACCGTCGATAAGCTTATTTTTCTTCCAACATAAGGGCGGCAAACGCGGCGTGATGATCGCAGCCACAACGCCAGCAAGGCAAACGGTCATATAAAAAGAGAAAAAGTGTTGCTCAAGCCCCACCTGCGCAATCACCACAAGGCAAAAGCTAATAGACACGGCTGAAAAGGTGGTTCCAACAATAGCCGCTTCGCGCTCGGTATAATGGCCATCTTGATATTGCTTGCTCGACATCAAGATCGCCACACTGCCATCGCCAAGCCATGAGCTGATGCAATCAACTGCAGAGCGGCCCGGCAAGCCAAACAGCGGACGCATCACTTTAGTCATCAGCGCGCCAATAAATTCCAGCAGACCAAAGTTTGTCAGCAGCGGTAAAAATAATCCTGCAAAAATAAACACCGACAAAAGGGTTGGCAACAGCTCAGCTAAAACAAAACCGCCAGTGCTTTCATGAGTGACGAGCTGTGGGCCAGAAGAGGTATATACCATCAACACAAAAAATGAACCGACGATCCGTACGAGCAGCCACACCGTTGAGGGTAAGAAAAGCGAAGAGAGAAAATGCGATTTAGCGATGAATGCAGGCTTAGTGATTTTTGCGATCACAGCGATAGCTGTGCTGGCTACCACTAAGCAAACAATCAAAATCGGCGCAAAAGCACCTAAAAGACCTAGCAGCGATTTAGCAAAATAGGCGACGGGGATGGTAAAACCATCATTGATCGCAACCGGCGTCATAAAGAGCAGCACGCCAAGCAGTGACGGGATCAAAAACATCAAAAAATTGCGAATGCTAAATTGCGAATGAGACAAGCTTTGTGATTTTTGCATAATAATGCACATCCCCAAGATAAAAACCATCAACCAATGGCTTTATACTAGTCATCAACAGCCAAACTGTAAACATAATTATTCACTTTAACGCAATAAACCATCATAAAATTCAAATAATTTATTTAAATGCAGCAGGATTGGGAGTTAAAAAGAATAAATATTCACTTGCATGGCACAAGAAAAACGGCGCAGCAATGCCACGCCGCATGGAAATTTACGCCTTTGGATACCAATAACCCAAATTACAAAAATCGGTTAGCATCGCCATAAATTCTTGATCTTCTAATAAATCGTCAAGATGAGTGCCGGTAAAAAATGTTTCATCACAAAAAATAGAGGCCGCTTTTGCGCAATGTTTCGGCAAGGTAACTTCTTCACCATTAATAAAAATGCAACAAGGATCATTTTCGTAATAGAGCGTTTTTAGTCCCGAAACTTTTTCAAGCTCTTGACCACGTTGCAAAAATTCATACAGCTCTACAGTGCTCCACTTAGGATCTGCCGGCATAATGTCTAACTCATGGCGCGACTGACTTAATAACTTGCCAAGGCAGCGAGATTTGAGTTTTTCATCAGCGAGTAAGGCTTGCAGCATTTCGTTTAAAAGCTGATGGTCGCTGTTTAAAATAACGCCATGTTGTGCACGCGTTTTTAGTTGCGGCGCATGCAAATGGACATCGCCACATTCATGCTCAAGCACAAAATCAGCAAAATGGCTGAGCAGCTCTTGCTGTGTATAGGAGCGATATCCTACTGAATAACTTAAAGAAACATCGATTGTGTTTCCTTCATGCGGAAAGCCTGGTGGAATATACAAAATATCACCAGGATACAAAATCTCGTCGATGATTGGCTCAAAGCCGGTAATTTGCCGCAGCCCGGAGTGCAAATTAGCCTCTTCGTAGTGGCCTTTTGGCCCAACGCGCCAGCGCCGTTTGCCCATCCCTTGAATAATAAAAACGTCATACTGATCAATGTGCGGCCCCACTCCGCCTTCAGGCATGGAAAGGCAGATCATCACATCATCAAGCAGCCAATTAGGCAGTTTTTCAAACGGCTTAGCTAGCATTCTCACGCCTGAATGCCAATGGTTTGCCGCCTGCACGATAAGCTGAGAGTGCGTGTCGGGAAAATCATCAAAACTGGCAAACGGCCCGTGCTGAGCGCGCCAATTGCCGCCGGCATTTTCAACAAAACGCGAATCGATCTCCTCTTCCATAGCAAGCCCAGCGACTTCATCAGGAGTGATAGGATCTGCAAAATTAGCAAAGCCTTGGCGAATGATCACCGGTTTTTTGTGCCAGTTATTTGCTAAAAACGCATCAAAATCAAAATTAAACTGGTATTCATTTAACGACTGCATGATTTTCCTAAAACAATGGTTATGAGAAATGAGATAAAACAAAACCCGCCTCAAGGCGGGCTTTAGCTATAAATTGTTTATTTATAAAAGATCAACTAAACGCGCCGCATCGCCTAAATAGTTACTCGGCGTCAGCGCTTTAAGGCGCGCTTTTTCCTGCTCCGGCAACGCTAGCCCATCAATGAAAAAGGCAAGCTCTTCGGCGGTAATGCGCTTGCCGCGCGTCAGCTCTTTTAATTTTTCATAGGGCTTTTCAATACCATAGCGACGCATCACGGTTTGGATAGGCTCTGCGAGCACTTCCCAGTTTTGCGACAGGTGCAGCTCAAGCATGTGAGGATCGATATCGAGTTTCGTCAGCCCTTTAAGCAAAGAGTGGTACGCAACTAAGGCGTACCCGGTGCCAACGCCTAAATTGCGCAGCACAGTCGAATCGCTAAGATCGCGCTGCCAGCGTGAAATCGGCAGCTTTTGTCCAAGGTGCGCAAAAATCGCATTAGCCAGACCAAGATTGCCTTCTGCATTTTCAAAATCGATAGGATTGATTTTGTGCGGCATGGTTGATGAGCCAATTTCACCACTGACCGATTTTTGCGTAAAGACGCCTAGCGCAATATAACCCCAAATATCACGAGAAAAATCAATCAAAATGGTGTTAAAACGCGCCAGCGCATCAAACAGCTGCGCCATGTAATCGTGCGGTTCGATCTGAGTGGTATAAGGATTCCAGCTCAAACCAAGCTCAATAACAAACTGCTCACTAAGCAGATGCCAGTCGACCTGCGGATAAGCGCTCAGATGAGCGTTATAGTTGCCCACGGCGCCGTTCATCTTGGCCAAAATTTCAACTTGCTCTACTTGCTCAATTTGCCGTTGCAAGCGGTATGCAAAATTAGCAAACTCTTTACCTACAGTCGTAGGCGTGGCAGGCTGTCCATGCGTACGCGACAATAACGCAACATGGCGATAAGATTTAGCTAGCGTTGTTAATGTGTGTACAAGCGCGCGCATTTGCGGCAGCAGCACCGTTTGGCGCGCCTCTTGCAACATCAGCGCATGCGCGCAGTTATTGATATCTTCCGATGTACAAGCAAAATGGATAAACTCGCTCACCGCTTCTAGCTCTGGATGCGCGGCAAATTTCTCTTTTAAAAAATACTCCACCGCTTTTACGTCATGGTTAGTGACGCGCTCGATCTCTTTGATGCGCATCGCATCTCGCTCACAAAACTGCGTGAAGATCTCTTGTAAAAACAGCTCAGTTGCAGGCGAAAATGGCGCAACTTCAGCAATATCTTGCGCTGCCGCCAATTTTTGCAGCCAGCGAATTTCCACAAGCACACGGTATTTTAAAAGGCCAAATTCACTAAAGATTGGCCGAAGTGCAATCAATTTTTCGCCATAACGACCATCTAGCGGCGAAAGTGCACTTAGCGCAGACAACTGCATATATTAACTCCTAACTACGGCGCAATGTTGCGCTCAAGAATGATCCTTGCCTGCTCAAACATTTTTTTGCGGCCAAATAAAATTTGCAAACGGCTGCCGCCAAGTTGACGCCACAATACAGCACTACGGATCCCCGCAAGCAGAAAAGCGCGTACCTTGTGCTGCACGCCAACTTGCTGTAATTGCTGAGAATTACCAACGACTTGAAGGCGAGGCCCAATAGGGCTTATGACATCTAAATAAATACTGGCAAAATTGCTGATCATCTGCTCATCAAGCAAACCAAAATGCTGCACCTGCCGCTCAGCTGTTGCAAGACGCTGCGACAATGTCGCCATGTATTGCTTATTTGCGGAAAGCTTTCGCTCTAGCGCTAATAAATTAACCACATAGCGGGTAATATCGTTGTTACCCTTATTGCTTTGCAAGCTGTTAATAAAAGCCTTTAAGCCTACGGCTAATTTTGCTTCATTTTCAAACACAGCCGCCGTTGAGCTTGGATTTAAGATAACAATACTTTGCAAACTGATCCGCGTCGCTTCAACATCAGCCACACCGGTACGCGCGACCTCATCCACCAGTCTCGCAGCTTGACAAATCCCCGCAAAAGCGAGGGTGCGCTCATACAATGTACCAGTCATAGCTTTTACCTAATCTGTCATTTCTAAAATATGTTGTTGCCCAACCAACCGCTGCTCAATGATGGCGCCGCCAAGGCAAATATCACCTTGATAAAATACAGCCGACTGTCCTGCTGTCACAGCAAACTGAGGTTCATCAAAAATAACTTTAATACGATTTTCACCTTCAGCCACTAGGGTGCAAGGGCAATCTTGCTGACGGTAGCGCGTTTTTACGCTGCAGCGCATAGGCAAAGAGAGCGGCTCTCTGTCGACAAAATGCAGCTGCCCAGCAATTAATCCGGTGGAATACAGGCGCGGATGCTCGCGTCCTTGTGCAACAATCAACACATTACGCTGCAGATCTTTATCAACCACATACCAAGGCTCGGCATTGCCCTCTTTTTGCCCACCGATCAAAAGCCCTTTTCGTTGCCCCAGCGTATGGTACATAAGACCTTGATGCTCGCCGATCGTTACACCATCCACCGTCTCAATCACGCCAGGCTTTGCCGGCAGATAATTTTGCAAAAACTCGGTAAATTTGCGCTCGCCAATAAAGCAGATCCCTGTAGAGTCTTTTTTATCAGCAGTGACAAGCCCGCATTGTTGGGCAATAGCGCGTACCTGAGGTTTTGTCAGCTCGCCGACAGGAAAAAGGCTTTTTGCAAGCTGCTCATGGCTTAAAGTGTATAAAAAGTAACTTTGATCTTTATTATCATCTATACCACGCAGCAGCTGCACTTTTTCGCCATCCGCTTGCGCAAAACTGCGGCGCACATAGTGCCCCATCGCAATAAAATCCGCATGCAGCACGTTGATTGCATGATCTAAAAAGGCTTTAAACTTGATCTCTTTGTTACATAAAATATCAGGGTTTGGGGTACGCCCAGCACGGTATTCACTTAAAAAATGCTCAAAAACGCGATCCCAGTATTCTGCAGCAAAATTAATCGTGTGCAGTTTTATGCCTAATTTGTCACACACGGCTCTCGCATCATTGAGATCCGCCGCGGCAGAGCAAAACTCCTCATTGTCATCCTCTTCCCAATTCTTCATGAAAAGGCCTTCAACGTGGTAACCCTGCTCTTTTAGCAGGTAAGCAGACACAGAAGAGTCTACCCCTCCTGACATTCCGACAATCACTTTTTTGCTGCGATGATCCGACATTTTAATACTATTACTTGATGAAATTGGCGTAATTTTAACAGAAAAGCGGTGACAGCCTAACGAAAATCTCAAGAAAACATGTACAAAAAAGCCGCGCACAGAGCGCGGCTACTTAAAAAAGTTCACGCAATTAGTGAGCGAGAAGCTGATTTACCGCAGATAAAAACTGTGATGGATCTTCTAGCGAGCCGCGCTCAGCTAGCATCGCCTGACCAAACAGCAGCTCAACCCAGCGCTCAAATACAAGCTCATCGGCCTCGTCAGCCATTTTTTTCACCAAAGCATGCTCTGGGTTAATTTCAAAAATGTATTTTAACTCTGGCGCTTGTTGGCCTGCCGCTGCGAGCAGTTTTGCCATTTGCGTGCCCATATCATGTTGATCTGTCACAACAATTGCAGGAGTGTTCGACAACTTAAATGTCGTACGCACTTCTTTAACGCGATCGCCAAGATAAGCCTTGGTGCGCTCAATAACAGTGGCAAACTCTTTTTGCGTCTCTTCGCGCTTCTCTTTATCACTTTCTTCTTGACCAAATTGACCAAGATCAAGATCAGCTTTAGTGATAGATTGGAATTTTTTACCTTCATATTCATAAAGATAATTCATCATCCACTCATCAATGCGATCATGCATTAACAAAACCTCAAGCCCCTTGGCGCGAAATTGCTCAAGATGCGGGCTGTGTTTTGCCGCCTGATAGCTGTCAGCGGT
>JBOFXO010000098.1:0-2251 GCA_051654185.1 Vibrionaceae bacterium
ATCTTTTTAAGCATGATAGGAATGCAAACCCCTGCAATACCCGCAACGGTAAGGTTGGTAAGCATTGCTGCGCCAATAATAGCGCCCAGTAACAGATCGGCTTTCCAGACTGCGACCACTCCTCCAATAATAACCGCCCACAGCAAGCCGTTTAATAGGCCAACAAGCGCTTCTTTACTTAATAGCCAGCGGGTGTTTGACTCGCCGATATGGCCGACCGCAAGCCCTCGGATCACAAGCGCAACCGTTTGATTGCCGGCAACACCGCCCATTGAAGGCACAATCGTCATTAAAACGGCGATAGACGCCATCTGCTCTAGCGTATTTTCAAACAGGTTAGAAACAGAGGCGGCGGCAAGCGCCGTTAAAATATTGGTACCAAGCCAGATGCTGCGACTTTGCGCTGATTTTAGCGCTGGTGCAAAGGTGTCTTCGTCATCATCTAGACCTGCCATGCTCATCATGGAGTGCTCAGCATCTTCGCGAATTATATCAACGATATCATCGATGGTGATCCGCCCTACGAGGTGGTTATTTTCATCAATAACCGGCGCTGAAATCCAGTCGCGGCGCTCAAAGAGTTTTGCTACTTCGCTTGCGTCCATGTCGACGGCTATCGCTTCATCGCAATCTTCTAAAAGCTCCATGATTTCAGTGTCGGGCTGCGAGGTTAATAGGCGCGTAAGCTCCACTGAGCCAACTAAAAAGCTATTTTGGTCAACCACATACAAGGCGTTGGTCGCATGAGGCAGCTCGCCTTTCATGCGTAAATAGCGCAACACCACATCCACACTGACATCAGAGCGAATAGTGACGACGTCGGTATTCATGATCCCGCCGGCAGTATCCTCGGGATAAGAGAGCGCTTGCTCGATACGCGCGCGATCTTGGCTATCCATCTGCGCGAGCACATCTTGCGAAACTTGCTCGGGTAAGCTTCGCAAAAGATAAGCAGCATTGTCGGTGTCCATTCCTTCCGTTGCTGCGGCAAGCTGCTCGGGACGCATGTGCAGCATAATGCCGTCTTTGACATCTTCAGAAAGCTCTTCAAGGATGTCACCTTGCAGCTCAGGATCGGTCAGTTTCCACAATGCAAGCCGGCTTTTAGGGGGAGAAGCCTCAAGAAGATGAGCAATATCTTCTGGCTCCATATCTTCTAAAATTTGATAGGCATGAACAAACATACCACTATCAAGGGCTTGGCTTACCTCTTGCAGTGTTTGATGCGTTTGATTGGGCTCTTGTTCGTAGTTGTCTGCCATAAATGTGACGCCGACTGCTAAATTAAGGGGCTAAATATTAGCGTAATAGATCTTTGGTGTCTTTGTTTGTGTTGTGTTGTAGATAAAAAAGCTTATTTACTATCGTGTTACCTCTTAGAGGATGGGCAGTTCATCCTTTAATTCCAATCGGCGATGGCGGATCTGCACAGATAGCCCTTTCGACCTAAAATATTCTCCAAGGCATTGCGCGATATAGACAGAGCGGTGCTGTCCGCCAGTACAGCCAATCGCGATGGTCAAATAGCTGCGATTATTGCTTTGCAGCTGTGGCAGCCAGTTATTAAAAAAATCGCTCAGCTGTTTGATGAATCGCTCTACATCTTTTTCTTTAGCAAAAAACGCGCGTACCGGCTCATCAAGCCCTGTTAGCGGGCGCAGCGTTGCGTCCCAATGTGGGTTGGGCAAAAAGCGCGCATCAAAAACGTAGTCGGCATCTGCCGGCAGCCCATATTTGTAGCCAAAGGATTCAAAAATCATCACCAGTTCGTTGTTGCAGTGGCCAAGCACCAATGTACGGACCGCGTTTGCAAGATGGTGCACGGAAAATGTGGAGGTGTTGATGATTTTATCGGCGCGCTCTTTGAGCGGCTCAAGTAAAATTTGTTCTTTTTCAATTGCCTGTGCTAAGGTGAGGTTGCCGCGTGACAAAGGGTGGCGCCGCCGCGTTTCGCTAAAGCGCTTGATCAAAACCGCGTCGCTTGCATCGAGAAAAAAGAGCCGCACGTTGATGTTTTTATCGAGTCCATCAAGCAACTGCTCAAATTGTTCGGGATGATCGGGCAGATTTCGAATATCAATGCTGACTGCGACCTTTTTTATGGTCGGATCGAGCCCTGCAATGAATTGTGTTAGCAAATTAACCGGAAGATTATCAACGCAGTAGTGATCAAGATCTTCTAATACATGCAGCGCTACTGACTTTCCTGATCCTGAGCGGCCGCTGATAATAGTTAGCTGCATACCTGTTC
>JBOFXO010000099.1:0-3595 GCA_051654185.1 Vibrionaceae bacterium
TAAAAGTTGATCTCGTTGGTGTTTGTGCCTGCCTCACTTTTTTCTAGCCGCTCGATGTGCGATTGCACAAAATCACGCTGCTGCACATCTTTAGGATCTGCAGAGCTTACCGGCGCAGCACAAAGTCCTACGCTCAAAAAAAAGAATAATGTCTTTAAAAAACTATATTTATTCATACGCTAACTAATCAAATTAAAAAATAAACAACGATGAGTGTGAACTATTGAATTTCAATGACAAAAAACACTTTTTGTGCCGCGGCATAGCTGCAACAAAGTTTTCTAGAATGCTATTGAGTCTAACCCGCTCAACTGTTTTTTAACAGAGTGAAAAAAGCGAATAACAGAAAAAAATTGCACAAAATTTAACGATAATTGCGGCATTTAACCAAAAATTTTTACAAAAAAAGTCTAAAAGCCGCGTATAAATGTTGATCTGATTGTAAGTAAAGAACGGTGAAATGCTGAAATAAAAAACCGAAAAACACTGTTAGGGTGTTTTTCGGCCTTTTGTGATCCGCACATTTTGCAGTTTTATTTGCTGCTATGAACTGCTTAGATCAATTAAGCATATTGCCTATTACGCATCAGCATGACGGCGTTCGCTATTGCGATCGCGGCTAAAACGGCGCTCAGGCGAACGAGGCGAGCTGTTGTTACGATCGCCACCACGACGCGGACCATTGCGGTCACCGTGGTTGCGACGCGGTGGGTCCATATTAATGTGCCCTTCCACAAGCTTGGCATCCGTTGCTTTTTGGCGAATGCGCAATTGACTTAGCTGTTTTAGTAGCTCTTTTGGCATTTTTTTCGGCAGCTGCACATAGGTGTGTTCTGGCGCAAGTTTAATTGAGCCGATGTTTTGCTTCTCAAGTCCTAGCTCGTTCGCAATAGCACCGACAATGTCCTTCACTTGGATCCCTTGCTCACGGCCAATTTGCAGCATGTAAGTGTCCCAATCTGCATTGTTTTGGCTGCGGCCACCGTTTGACTCAGAGCGCGCCGGACGATCAGAGCGGTCAAAACGTTCGCCATCACGGCGTGGGCGGCGCTGTCCTTCACGCTCAAGAGCGGCAACCATCGGATCTGGGCCTGTGTAAAATAGCTGACGTTTGCCTTGCTGGCGCTGTAACAAAATTGCAGCAAGTGTTGCGGCATCCACCTCAATTTGCTCTTGCAATTTAGCAATCAGATCCAAAAACGCGCCCAAATCTTGGCCTTGTTTTTGCTCTGCAAGCTCAGACGCTAGGCGCGCAACGCGAGCGGCGGCCACTTTGTCACGCATTGGCAGCTGGATCTCTTCCATGCGTGTAGAGGTGACGCGCTCAATGGTGCGCAGCATGCGAATTTGGTTAGTTCGCACTAGCAAAATTGCTTTACCTGCACGTCCCGCGCGGCCAGTACGACCGATACGGTGAATGTACGACTCCACATCAAAAGGAATGTCGTAGTTGAAAACGTGAGTAATACGTGGCACATCGAGGCCGCGTGCGACAACGTCAGTAGCAATTAGCACGTCAACCACGCCATTTTTGATGTGATCAACAGTGCGCTCACGCAAAGATTGTGGGATATCGCCGTGCAGCGCCGCCGCTTTAAAACCGCGCTCACAAAGCCAGTCGGCTAAACGCTCAGTGTCTTGGCGCGTGCGCACAAAGACAATTGACGCGTCGGTAGCTTCAGTTTCAAGAAGACGCGCCATGGCTTCGTCTTTCTCAACTCCTTTGACCACCCAAAATTGCTGCTCGACTTTTTCAACCGTGCGGTTACTGCCGGCAACGTCGATACGCTCAGGATTACGCAAAAAACGATCAACAATGGTTTTTACCATTGGCGGCATGGTGGCTGAAAACAGCACGCGCTGAGCCGATGAAGGCGCTTGCTCCATGATCCAAGTCACATCGTCGACAAAGCCCATTTTGAGCATTTCGTCGGCTTCATCCAAGATAAAAGTATGTACTTCATCAAGTTGCAAACGATCACGATTAAGAAGATCTTTTACACGTCCTGGTGTGCCCACAATAATATGAGCGCCAGAGCGCAGCGCACGCATCTGATCAACAATCGATGCGCCGCCGTAAATTTCTAATACTTTAAGGCCTGTGATGTTTTTACCCAGCAATTTCATTTCGGCTGCGACTTGAATAGCAAGCTCGCGGGTTGGCGCCATTACAATGGCTTGTGGTTTATGCTGAGTTAAATTTAGTTTGTTTAAAAGAGGCAAAGAGAAAGCGGCGGTTTTTCCCGTTCCTGTTTGTGCTTTGCCAAGCACATCAACGCCTTGTAATAGCAGCGGAATAGAAGCTGCTTGGATAGGCGTTGGTGTTGTGAAATTCATGCTATCAAGTGCTGATAGAAGGGTACTTGCCAATTTTAGATGGCGAAATTCTGTTACAGTATTTTGCATGGGGATCCCAATCAATGGTAAACAAATTTAACGGAGCCCCCATTAGCATTTTGCACTGTTTTATACCTAGATAAAAATAAAATAGGGTACGGCAATTGGATATCTTATGTTGCAAAGTGAACAACAACAAAAATCCTATTCGTTGCGTAACAGCAACTAATGCTATGGGCTCGACGAAAATAACGGTACATTCTGCTGCAGAATGCCATGAAAAGCCAGAATAATTTGAATAAGTTCACACTTTTTTAGTTAATGCCCTTCAAATTTCGTTTGCGCTGTGTTGACAGAAAATTTTCCATTCAAAAATAAATGCAGCAGAAAATGCCAAATAAGCACCTAAAGCCAACAAAAAAGCCACACTCATTAATAGTGTGGCTGTGCGTTTTTCATCACTTACGCAATCAGATTGTCGGCTTTATCGTGCTTGTTTAAGGCGTGCTTTTTTAATCGCGAGGCACACAATCGCAGTTAACACACTGCCGGCAGCCATCGAAAGTAGCCCTAGAAGCGGCTTATTCATCACGCCAAGTAAAGCGACCACTGGGCCCCCGTGCGCAACACTGTTGGTTACGCCAAATAGGAACGCCATAACCGCCGCAAGCATTGAGCCTACGATATTTGCAGGAATAACCGCCATTGGATCTTGCGCGGCAAAGGGAATTGCCCCTTCCGAAATACCGACTAATCCCATTGCTCCCGCCGCTTTACCCGCTTCAAGCTCTGATGTTTCAAACAGTTCCATTTTGCGTGCAAGGAAGGTTGCTAGCGCCATGCCTAGCGGCGCGACAGGAATTGCGCACGCCATCGCACCCATAAATTGCGTCTGTCCGCTTGCTATCATGCCTACAGAAAAGAGGAAAGCCACTTTGTTAAAAGGACCGCCCATGTCAAAGCCTGCCATGCCGCCAAGCACTATCCCTAGCAAGATCAAGTTGCCGCCGCTCATGAATGTCAGCAGCTGCGTCAAACTTTCCATGAGTCCTGCGATTGGGGAGCCGATCACAAAAATAAACAGGCTGGCAATAAAGAGCGCGCCGCTGAGCGGTGCAATCATGATCGGCACAAGTGGCTGAATATATTTGTGATAACGAAGCCCCGTCACCCACTTGACAAAATAGCCTACGGCAAGGCCTGCAATGATCGCGCCGATAAAGCCTGTGCCAGCTTCTGCGCCATAAAATGAGCCGTT
>JBOFXO010000100.1:0-1054 GCA_051654185.1 Vibrionaceae bacterium
TTAAGCGCCTGCTGCTTATAAGCGCACTGCGCTTGGTGGGTAAGATGCTGCATGTTGCAGCCGCCACACTGACCATAATGCTGACAACGCGCAGCCACACGATTTTCGCCAGCTTGTAGTACTTTGATCAATTTGCCACGCGCAAACTGGCGTTTATCTTCCGTAAGCTGCACGCGCACCATTTCATTTGGCAAAGCGCCAGCGACAAACACCGGTTTTTTTCCTAAAAAAGCGATACCGTCACCTTGATGATCAAAACGAATGATTTGTAAATCAATGTGCTTTGGATCAACTTTTTTTACTTCAGGCTTAAAAAAACGCGCCATACTTCCTCATTTTTGATTATTTATTCACCAAACAGCCGCTTATCAATGCAAAAAACTGTAAAGATTGTAAAAGCTGTGGCAAAACACTTGCCATGCAAAAAAGTGCACATAAAATCAACAGTTCTATTATTGCGCAGCGCGCTCCCTCTACAAAAGTATCGACTGCATGACAAGATCCGGACTTAGACCGCGTATTATAACATTGACGCTATTACCGATGCTGATTTTAGGCATTACCCTGAGTGTCTATTTCATCCGTAAAAATCAAAATGAACTAGAAGAACACCTTACTTTCATTGGTACCGCTATCACTATGCCTGTCACTATGGTCGCTAAACAAGCGCTCGCAAACCAAGATCGCGAGCCGCTGCGAGAGCTTATCAGTGAACTGCATAACCAGATGAGCTGCATCGTACGCAGCATCACTATTTTTACCGCCGATCATGAGCTGTTTATCACATCAAATCATTACCTTGATTTAACTGCGCTGCCGCCGCCGCCAGTCCCTAATGTGTTGCTTGCAGAGCCCTTTGCTACGCAAAAACTACAAGATAAAATCATTCTACAAACCCCCATTTTCACCCCTGATCCCACTAATGAAGAGCTGTCACAATCCAAGATCGAGGGCTATGTGACCATTGAGCTTGAAACCATTCCCAATGATTTACAGTTTTATCAAGAGCTCACCTTTGCAAGCTTGCTGCTGCTGCTGTGCAGTGCCATTGCCA
>JBOFXO010000101.1:0-6163 GCA_051654185.1 Vibrionaceae bacterium
TCGCAATCATGAACTAGATAGCCACGAAATCGAGTTTACCTAAATAGTCACTTTTACCAATCGCTACGCCTTCTTTTCGTAAAATGGCGTAGATCATATTAAGGTGAAAGTAGAAGTTGGGCATGGCGAAATCATAGATACATGTTTTACCAACTAATTTTTTGTCTTTTGCCCAATGAGGGATGTACTCACCGCTTGCGTAGTTGTCGTAGTTAGCATCGAGTTTGCTGTGCAGGTGATCAAGCGCTTGTTTGATCAGTGCATGAGCCTCTGCCATTGTTTTAGGCTCTTCATTTAACTCAGGGGCTGCGCTGTGAGTTGCGCAGCTGACTGCCGCGCAGGCTGCCATCGTGCAAATTTTTAGCTGGCGCGATAAAGGATGCATATCAATGATCAAGCGTGCATGCAAAAAATTGTTGTGATCAAATTGCTTTAAAGCGGCGTGCTCTGTGGCTTTTACTAGACAATTGTCGATATGGGTAAGCATGCGGATAAATTGCTGGGTAATTTTGTTGTCCATCTTGTCACCTTTAGCAAATAATGTTTTTGATGATTGATCTTTGTGTAAAAACATGAGAAAGAAACAGTGTTACCGGTTTGCGAGTTTCCCCTTTATTTTTTTGGAATACAAATGATTTGTGAGTAAGGGGCGAAGTTTAGGCGCAAAGTTGGTGAAAAAATTGGCGTTAAGCACAATGGGCGCATAAAAATTTATCGTTAGTGGAAGTACTTTGCCGGCCGGCGAGTCGCTTTGATGCAGATGCGCTGGCGCTTTTTTCAATTTCTGCCAAGGGCGCTTTTTGCCGCTTATTTAAACTGCAAAAAGCAACAAACCATGAGGGGTAAAATTGTGCTAGAAGGTTATCGAATTCACGAAGCTGAGCGGGCAAAACAAGGAATTGTGCCTAAACCTTTGACTTCAGAGCAGGCGCAAGCCTTAGTTGAGCTGCTTAAAAATCCGCCGCAAGGCGAAGAGGCGCTGCTGCTTAAACTGCTTGAAGAGCGCATTCCGCCCGGCGTCGATGAGGCAGCGTATGTGAAGGCTGCTTTTTTAAGCGCGCTAGCTAAAGAAGAAGCGCATTCGCCGTTGATCAGCGCGCAGATGGCAACTAGGCTACTGGGTACCATGCAAGGCGGCTATAACGTTCAGCCGCTGATTGATCTGCTTGATGATGAAAAACTCGCACCAATAGCTGCGCAAGGGCTTTGCGATACTCTCTTGATGTTTGACTCCTTCCATGATATTGCGCATAAAGTCAACTGCGGCAATCAGTATGCACGGCAAGTTATGGAATCGTGGGCGAGCGCGCAGTGGTTTTTGCAAAAGCCGCCTGTCCCAGAAAAAGTGACGCTGACGGTGTTTAAAGTTAGCGGTGAAACGAATACCGATGATCTCTCTCCTGCACAAGATGCTTGGTCGCGCCCCGATATTCCTTTGCATGCGCTTGCGATGCTAAAAAATGCGCGCGATGGTATAACGCCTGATCAAGCTGGCGAAATTGGTCCGCTCTCGCAGCTGCAAGCCTTAATGGCGCACGGTCACCCGCTTGTTTATGTCGGGGATGTGGTTGGGACTGGCTCGTCGCGCAAGTCGGCGGTGAACTCGCTGTTGTGGTTTATGGGGCAAGATATTCCTTATGTGCCAAATAAGCGCGCGGGTGGTTACTGCTTAGGGGGCAAAATTGCGCCGATCTTTTTTAACACGCTAGAAGATGCTGGCGCGCTGCCGATTGAGGTTGACGTAAGTAAACTCAATATGGGCGATGTCATTGATTTATACCCTTATTTAGGCGAAGTGCGCGATCATCAAAGTGGCGAGCTGCTCGCTCAGTTTACGGTAAAGACCAAAGTGCTGTTTGATGAAGTGCGCGCCGGTGGGCGAATTGCGCTGATCATCGGCCGCAGTTTAACTGCGCGCGCCTGCGAATTTTTAGGCTTAGCGCCAGCGACGGTTTTTTGCCAGCCTGCCAAAATTAGCGATGCGGGGCACGGCTTTACACTGGCGCAAAAGGTTGTGGGTAAGGCATGCGGCTTACCCGGCGTTTTGCCGGGCAGTTATTGTGAACCTAAAATGACCACCGTGGGCTCGCAAGATACCACAGGTCCTATGACGCGCGATGAGCTTAAAGACTTGGCTTGCTTAGGTTTTTCTGCTGATCTGACTATGCAATCCTTTTGCCATACATCTGCTTATCCAAAACCTGTCGATATCGTCACGCATCATACGCTGCCAGACTTTATTATGAATCGCGGTGGCGTCTCGCTGCGCCCGGGTGACGGTATTATCCACTCGTGGCTAAACCGTATGCTGTTACCTGACACTGTCGGTACGGGCGGCGATTCACACACGCGTTTTCCTATCGGGATCTCTTTTCCTGCAGGCTCTGGGCTTGTC
Organism: Vibrionaceae bacterium; assembly: GCA_051654185.1. Lineage (GTDB taxonomy): Bacteria > Pseudomonadota > Gammaproteobacteria > Enterobacterales > Vibrionaceae > Enterovibrio. The sequence continues at coordinate 2,396 of JBOFXO010000101.1, forward strand.
GCTTTTGCTGCGGCAACTGGCGTCATGCCGCTTGATATGCCGGAATCTGTGCTGGTGCGCTTTAAAGGCAAAATGCAGCCTGGGATCACGCTGCGCGATTTAGTGCACGCTATACCCTATTTTGCTATTCAAAAAGGGCTGTTAAGTGTGGCGAAAAAGGGCAAAGTTAACGCGTTTTCAGGTCGCATTTTAGAAATAGAGGGACTTGAGCATTTAACGGTTGAGCAGGCCTTTGAATTGTCTGACGCTTCTGCTGAGCGCTCGTCTGCGGGCTGTACGATAAAACTGTCGCGCGAGTCTATCAGTGAATATTTGCAGTCTAATATCGTGATGCTTAAATGGATGCTCAGCGAAGGTTACGGCTCACAGCGTACCATTGAGCGGCGCATCAATGCGATGCAGCAGTGGCTTGATGAACCAGTGCTGCTTGAAGCTGACAAGAATGCGCAGTACGCGCATGTGCTTGAGATTGATTTAGAAACTATCAAAGAGCCTATTTTATGTGCGCCTAATGATCCCGATGATGCGCGCCTTTTATCACAAGTTGCCGGCGATAAGGTGGATGAGGTATTCATTGGCAGCTGCATGACTAACATTGGCCATTTTCGCGCTGCCGGCAAACTGCTTGATCATTTTTCTGGGGTGTTATCAACTCGCTTGTGGATAGCGCCGCCCACCAAAATGGATAAAGATCAGCTTATCGAAGAAGGGTATTACGGCATTTATGGGCGGGCAGGGGCGCGTATTGAAACTCCTGGGTGCTCGCTGTGCATGGGTAATCAGGCGCGTGTTGCGCAAGGCGCTACGGTGGTATCAACCTCAACGCGCAACTTTCCAAACCGTTTAGGCCCTGATGCTAACGTCTATTTAGCATCTGCAGAGCTTGCAGCCGTCACGGCTATTTTAGGTAAAATTCCAACGCTGCAAGAGTATCTTTCATATTCAAAACAAATAGATGCAGGAGCTGCAGACACCTATCGTTATCTTAATTTTCATAAGATGGATCACTACATGAAAAAAGCGGCAAAGATAAGTATTAAGCAGCTGTAAGCTTATGTAGGCGTTTGTTTTTAGCGTGTAGCATTTGCAATTTAGATGGGAGGGGCGCCATTTGTTTGCCCCTCCTATTCTTTTAACCCCCCTGTTTTTTATAAAAAAAGTGTTAGTTTGTGTTAAATCCCGCCTAACAAAGGTATTCTTGTGCCCTTCATTTGCATTGAAAAGCCTTCTAAAAAATAGCAGCGCTTTTTTTATGGTCAGCGAACGTTATGACAAAAAAATCTAAAGATCCGAATGAGCAAGGCTCGCTAGCAAAACGCTGGAGTAAGCGAATTTTTAAATTTTTCAGCCTATTAGGGATTTTTAGCGGGATATTTTTAATAGCTTATGGCTTCTATCTTGATAAAGAGATCAGAGATCGTTTTGATGGCCAGCTTTGGCAGTTGCCCGCGACGGTTTACGCGCGCATTTTACACCTTGCGCAAGGGGCCCCTATCCAGTTAAACGAGGTGCAGCGCGAGCTTGAAACGCTGGGCTATCACAAAGTTACTGCGGTAAAAAATATCGGCGAATACGCACAGAGCGTTGATAAGATTGAACTTATCCGCCGCCCGTTTGCCTTTGAGGATGGTCCTGAGCTTGCGCGGCATGTCCGCATCATTTTTGATCGCCGCGGCGTGAAAAAAATCGAACAGGCGCAAGATGGTAAACCACTCGGTTTTTTGCGTATTGAACCTAAAATGTTGGGGATGCTCGATTCTGGCGCTGATGAGCAGCGTATTTTCTTACCAAAACAGCATTTTCCTCACTTTTTAGTTGAAGCGCTGCTGGCCACCGAAGATCGCAATTTTTATAAGCACAGCGGCGTGTCTGTGATCGCGATAACGCGCGCTTTTTTTGTCAATTTACGTGCGGGTCGTACAGTGCAAGGCGGCTCGACATTAACTCAGCAGCTGGCAAAAAATCTGTTTTTATCCCGTGAGCGCACGCTTTTACGCAAGCTTAAAGAGCTCTATATCGCGCTATTGATTGATTACCGTTACAGCAAAGAGCAGATCCTAGAAGCTTACCTTAATGAAGTGTATTTAGGGCAGTCTGGCGGAAAAGGGGTGCATGGCTTTGGTTTAGGCGCGCGTCTTTATTTTGGCCGGCCGGTTTCAGAGCTGCGTATTGATCAGCTTGCACTGCTGGTCGCACTGATCAAGGGACCGTCTTATTACAATCCTTGGCGTTATCCGCAGCGAGCAAAAGAGCGGCGTAACGTGGTGCTGCGTACCATGATGGAGCTTGAGAAGATCAGCGCCCATGAGTACAAAAGCGCTATTGCTAACGAGCTTGACGTAAAAGATGCGGCTAACTTAAGCTCGCGTCAGCCAGCCTATTTTGCGCAGCTACGTAATGAGATAAATCAGCGTGTTGGCGAAGGGTTTGATCCTAAAGTTGGCCTGCGAGTATTTAGTACCTTAGATCCTTTGTCGCAAAGTTTGCTTGAAAAAACCGTTGTTGCGCAGATGCCGGCGCTGCAAAAACGTGGCGGCAAAGAGCTGGAAGTAGCAGCCGTGATAGCAGATCGCAAAAGTGGCGAAATTCGCGCGATGCTGGGCGGGCATAAACCTAACTTTGACGGTTTTAACCGTGCGCTTAATGGGCGGCGGCAAATTGGTTCGCTGGCAAAACCACTGGTATTTTTAAGCGCCCTTGAGCAGCCTGAGCGCTACAATTTAGCCTCCCCGCTTAAAGATCAGCCTATTTCACTGCAAAGCTCTGATGGACAAATTTGGCAGCCGAGAAATTTTGATCAAAAGTTTCGTGGCGAAGTCTCGTTATTGTGGGCGCTTTCAAACTCTTATAACATTCCGACCGTCAATTTAGGCATGGAGCTTGGGCTTGAAAATGTGCTGCAAATGATAGGTAAGCTGGGGGTTGAAAATAAAAATATCCGCGCGTTGCCATCGCTACTTTTAGGCGCGTTTGCGCTCTCGCCGATGGACGTGACGCAGATGTACCAAACCATTGGTAGCGGCGGTCGTCAAGCTAAACTCACCGCGCTGCGCGCTGTTGTGACGCAAAATGGCGAGGTATTGTATCGTAACTGGCCAGCGGCGACGCAAGTGGTCTCTGAGCAAGCAAGCTGGCTGACAATGTACGCGCTAAAAGAAGCTGTACGTACCGGTACTGCGCGCTTTTTGCACCAAACGCATGCCGCGGTAGAGCTTGCTGGAAAAACGGGTACCACCAACGATAACAAGGACAGCTGGTTTGTTGGTATGGATGGACGTGAAGTGGCCACATTTTGGCTAGGCCGTGATGACAATAAAGCCACGCCATTTACCGGATCTTCAGGTGCGCTGCGTCTTTACGCCGGTTACATTAAGGCGCGTTTGCCTGAAAAACTGCAGCTTAGCTGGCCGGCACAAGTCAATGCAGTGCCATATCGCGTGTATGACAATCTCATTTTTATTGACTGTAGCAGTCAGCAGCGGCTGCCCGTATGGGATGCAAACAACTCGTGGAGTAAGCGCTGCGAGAAAAATTAGTTTGATATTCCTAATAAAAAACGCGCTTGTGAAAAGCGCGTTTTTTTATGGTAAAAGGGCTCAAAAAAGCTTGGCTATGATTCATCGTCTGCAAGTAGTGGTAAAACTAGCTCGCAAGGGCGGCATAAATTGGCGCCTTTTGTGGTGATCACTATTGGGCGGTTAATAAGGATCGGATGCTCAAGCATGAGATCGATGAGCTTTTCATCACTAATGGCGGGATCACTAAGCT
>JBOFXO010000102.1:0-2801 GCA_051654185.1 Vibrionaceae bacterium
CGACTTTATGGCACAGTAAGGAGTATCATAAGGAATTCAAGGATGAGCCATGCATATTTGCGCAGCCTCTGTTATTAAAACAAGGCTGGCAAACCGCATCTATTAGCAATTTGCGTAAGCAGCCAATAAAGGGATCGCAAAGTGAATGAAGAGGCTCTTGCGACACTCTTGCAGTCATGTTGGCTGAGGGCTTAAAAACAAAAAAAGAATGAACTTATGACACCCGAAAAGATAGTTTGTGAGCAACAATTTCAAAAAGATATCCTTGAGCAAATGTTAAATAGCGGCTGGCAGTTAGGCGAGTCGAGCAAATACAACAAAGAGTTGGCGATTTATCCGCAAGATGTGATCACTTTTGTAAAAATGACGCAGCCGCAAAGCTGGGAGAAGCTTGCGCAGCACTTTCCAGCCACCGAGCGTAACCCGAATGCAACAGCGGATGAGCTACTCAAATCATTAGAGCAACAGCTAAAAAATGAAGGCACGCTGTGGGTTTTGCGCAACAAACTCAGCAATCGTGGCGCTAAGTTTAACCTGTGCAACTTCAAGCCCGATCACGACTTAAACGAAGCGGCAAACGAGCATTATCAGCAAAATATTTTGCGCGTAGTGCCAGAGCTTGTTTATTCGCCTAATGGTTATGCGGGCCGCTTAGATTTAACCTTATTTGTCAACGGCATTCCAGTTGTAACCTGTGAGCTTAAATCTGAGTTTAAGCAGTCGATTGATAACGCCAAAGAGCAGTACAAAAAGGATCGCCAGCCTAAAGATCCTAAAACGCGAAGGCCAGAGCCGCTGCTTACTTTTAGGCGTGGTGCATTGGTGCATTTTGTGGTGAGCCAATACAATGTCGCGATGACTACGCGCCTAAACGGTAAAGAAACATTTTTTTTGCCGTTTGACCAAGGCACCAGCGATGGCGGTAAGGGGAATGATGTTCCTGAAGATGGTGATTATGCAACGGCTTATCTTTGGAAGGAGATTTTCCAAAAAGACAATTTGCTGCAGATCCTTGGTCGCTACATTCACCTTGAAGTGAAAGACGTTGAGAACCTAAACGGATCCATCACACAAAAAGAGACCGTGATTTTCCCGCGTTATCATCAGTGGGCGGTAGTTTCAAAGCTGCTTAAAGCGGTCGATAGCGAAGGCACGGGCAATAAATACCTTATTCAGCATAGCGCAGGCTCTGGTAAGTCCAACTCGATTGCGTGGCTATCGCATCAGTTAGCTGCAAAGCATTACTACACAGACCATCCAGAGCTTAATAAAAAGGCTGGGGATAAGGTGTTTGATTCGGTGATAGTGATCACCGACCGCACTGTGCTCGATAGTCAGCTGCAAGATACGGTTTATCAGTTTGAGCATAACTATGGGATGATTGCACGCATTAACCGTGAGGGAGCGCAAGGTTCAAAATCCAACCAATTAGCAAATGAGCTAAAGGCAAGCACCTCAATCATAATTGTGACTATTCAAACCTTCCCGCACGTTTTAGAGGCAATCCGTAAAAACTCAACCTTGGCAGGGCGAAGCTACGCCGTGATTGCGGATGAGGCGCATTCTAGTCAGACCGGCACCACCGCGCGCAAGCTGCGTGAAGTGCTGATGGCAAAACAAATTAGCGCAGAGCTAGGCAAGGATGATGAGGATGGCGAGGTTGAATTGTCGAGCGAAGAGATACTGCGTTTATCAATTGAAGCGCGCAAAGGCTCAAATAAGATCAGTTACTTTGCCTTTACCGCGACTCCTAAGGCGAAAACATTGGAGCTTTTTGGCCGCAGACCAAAGCTTGATGAGCCTGCGAGCGACAGTAACAAGCCACAACCTTTTCACGTTTATTCAATGCGTCAAGCGATTGAAGAAGGGTTCATTTTGAATGTGTTGCGAAACTACGTCAGTTACCGTACCGCTTACAATCTAGCACTCAATGATCCCGATGTTGATCACGAGGTGGATAGCAAAAAAGCCACATCCAAACTAATAAAATGGGTGCGCCTACATCCGCATAACATCGCGCAAAAAGTGGAAATCATCATTGAGCATTTCAACAAAAAAGTGAAACACCTTTTAGGTGGCGAGGCAAAGGCGATGGTTGTTACCAGTGGCCGTTTAGAGGCAGTACGATATAAGCGCGCCTTTGAAAAGTACGTGCAAGAAAAAGGCTATACCAACCTCAATGCTATGGTGGCGTTCTCCGGCGAAGTTAATGATCCTGATATTCCTGATCATCCTTTTACTGAAAACAACATGAACTCAAACTTATGTGGTCGTGATATGCGTAAGGCGTTTGATACCACAGACTTTCAGATCATGTTGGTGGCGAATAAGTTCCAAACCGGTTTTGATCAACCCAAATTAGTGGCGATGTACGTCGATAAGTCATTAAAAGGGGTGGAGTGTATTCAGACGCTTTCACGACTAAACCGCACCTATAAGGGAAAAGATAAGACTTTTGTGCTCGATTTTGTTAATGATCCCAAAGATATCTTGGCGGAGTTTAAGGTTTACTTTCAAACCGCTGAGCTGTCTGACGTGTCTGATCCCTATATTGTTTTTAAGCTTATGGAAAAGCTCAATAGTATTGGCATTTACCGGTGGTGCGAGGTTGAGGCATTCGTTGAAACCTATAACAACAAACAAGCCAACCAGGCAAAATTAGCTAATCTGTGTAAGCCAGCCGTTGATCGTTTCTCTGTGCGTTATAAAGAAGCTACATTGGTGCTTCAATCAGCGCAAGACTCGTTGTCTAAAGCGAAGATTGAGAAAAACGATAAGAAAATCAAGCTTGCGAAGAGTAG
>JBOFXO010000103.1:0-1401 GCA_051654185.1 Vibrionaceae bacterium
AGGTTTTTGACGCCACTAAAAATAGCGTGGTTTGCGGATCAAGATTTTGCAGAGTTTGCGCGATATGGGTGCCGTCAACGTTTGAGACAAAATGCACATTCAAGCGTGTTTTATAAGCGCCCAGCGCTTCGCTTACCATGTACGGGCCAAGATCTGAGCCACCAATACCAATGTTAACCACATCAGTGATAGCCTTGCCCGTGTAGCCCAGCCACTTACCAGAGATCACTTGCTCTGAGAAAGCTTGCATTTTCGCAAGCACCGCATTGACCTGCGGCATAACATCGACGCCATCAACCATAACAGGCTTATTACTGCGATTACGCAGCGCTACATGCAGCACCGCGCGATCTTCAGTTTGGTTGATCTTTTGGCCACTGAACATAGCTTGGATCGCCTCAGCAAGCTTGGTCTCATCAGCCAGTTTTAACAGCGATTGCATGATCTGCTCAGTCAGCAAGTTTTTAGAGTAATCGAGCAAAATGGTATCGCTAAATTGGGCAGAAAATTTCGCAAATCGCTGCGGATCTTCGGCGAAAAGTTCATTCATATTGCGATTTTGCATAGAAGAAAAGTGTGCAGATAATTCTTGCCAAGCCGCGGTTTTGCTTGGGTCAATCGCTTTTAACATGATAAAAATCCTTAACTTACTAAAACTTATACAAAAAATGGCAACTTAAGCGCCATTTTTACAACAACACAATCTGTATTATCCCTAAAGGCTTGCGCGCCTTTTGAGAAAATCAACTTAATGATCAAAAAGCTATGTTATGTCAGCTAAAAAAAGTTGCCTATTAAAATTCTATGCATCAGGCAATTTATCCATTTTTCATGGCAAACAACCAGTTAGCGATAAACCAAAGCCACGCGTGACGTAATATTAGTGACAAGCTCGTAGCCAATGGTACCAATGTGCGCGGCAACTTCTTCAACAGGCAACGGCTCACCCCACAAAATCACTTCATCACCGACGCAATCTTGTGCGTGCGCGCCCAAATCGACCATCAGCATGTCCATTGAGACACGCCCGACTAACGGCACGCGCCGACCATTGACCCAAACAGGTGTGCCAGCCGGCGCGCAGCGCGGATAACCATCGCCATAGCCCATTGCCACAACGCCAAGCTGCGTATCTTCAGAGACCTGCCAAGTTGCGCCATAACCTACCGTTTCGCCCTGTTTTGCTACACGCACGGCAATCAAGCTTGAAGCCATGGTCATGACCGGCTTAAGCCCTATCTCTTGCCCCGTTTTATCCTGAAACGGTGAAACACCATACAGCATGATCCCAGGGCGCACCGCATCAAGGTGCGTTTTCGGCCAAAAGAGGATCCCTGCAGAAGCAGCAAGTGAACGCAACCCGCCTTTGTCATGCGTGATTGAGGAAAAAACGTCTAGCTG
>JBOFXO010000104.1:0-1677 GCA_051654185.1 Vibrionaceae bacterium
CAAGCGGTGATGTTGAAATCGCTTACGGCTACCCAACTGCTACATCTGCAGGTATTGGAGCCGCTGTAATTGGTTTTGGTACTGACTTTGTGCCAGTAGCTGTGGAAGAAGCTCCTATTGCTCTTTCTGGTGGTGCGGCGACAGGTGCTAAGTCAATTAGCTATAGCTTAGCCTCATTAGCGGTAGAGCCACAAAAAGATGATGGTAATACGTTCGCAGAAGGTGATGAAGCTGCTCCAACTGCAACTGCTACTTGTTTCTTTACTTACACAGAAGCAACTTCAGCTGCTGCTGCAAGCACGGCTGTGACTTGCCCAGTTGATGGCGCTGCTACATCGCCAGAAGCACCTAATCCAGGTGAAAGTACTGCTAAAGCTAATTTTTAATAACATAAGCATCATTAAGAAGAATTTCTAATTTTGTTAATTAAAAGTAACGGTTTTTCATTACTTGAGGCTGTCGCGGTTATCGCGATAGCCTGTTTATTGGCCATCTTTGTGGCGCCCACTTTTCGCCAAGCAGATTTCTCTGCTTTCGTTCACCGCAACAGTGCGCTTTCCATCGCCGAGTTTATTCAGCTGCGCGCTATGCAGCAAGGCGATAGCACATTGCCAGAAAACCAAATTTTACTCAATAACAACTATTTTGGCAGCGTCGCAGCGTTTGACGCTCGCGGCGATGCACGTAACAATGAGCGACTTCAGGCGTCGCCAACTATGACGATTTTGTCCAACAACATGCCAAGCAAAATCTATTTTGATGCGCTAGGGCGGCCGACCGATGCGGATGCAAATCTGCTTTGCACCAATGTGTGCCAGATAAACTTTGTGGCCAATGGCGTGATTGCAAGTCTTTGCGTCAATGAGGAAGGTTATTTTCATGCGTGCGGATCTTAAACGCTCTTTTTCTGTGCGCTCTTTGCACATGCGAGGCTTAAGTTTGATCAGCGCGGTGATGGGCATGACGCTGCTGTCGCTGCTGCTGATCTTAGCGCATTTAACGCTGCAGCCGATGCTTAGTGATTTTGGTAAAATTCCACGCCAGCTGCAGGCTTTAGTTTTAGCTGATACCATCATGAGCACGTTAACTGAGCGCCTTTTTCTCGCAAGTTGCCAAGAAATGCAGCCGATTGATTGGGCGGCGTTTACCGGTTGTTACGCAAACGATGAAAAAGCCTGCGCCGAAAATTATCAAGGCTCGCTTGGGCAATTTTTAAAAGCGGATACGGATCATTACGCCCCGTTTCGCGCAAGCATTGCCGTACGCGAAGAAAATTTAGTCAGCAGCGCAGATTTACCGCAGATCACAAGCCACCGCATCGATGTGACGGTACAACAGGCTGGCGCTGAGGACATTGCGCTAGCAACTTATTGGAGTGGATCTTCATGCGCCGCCGTTTTGCATCAGTGAGATATCTGTCAGGACTTAGCTTGCTTGAGATGGTCTTGACCTTGATGGTTGTCGCGCTGCTAGCGGGAAGCACCGCGCCGCTTATAAAGCAAGTTATTGATGGATACCTTCTTTTTCAAGACAACACCCACGAGGTGCAAAGTGTCAACCGGCTGCTCACCCGTTTACAGCGTGAAGTGCAGCTTGCAGTGCCAGGCACTCTTTCTCTTGAGCAAGATCAGCGCTGTTTAAGGTTTCATCCGATTGAGTTTTTAGGTTTTTACAAAA
>JBOFXO010000105.1:0-1321 GCA_051654185.1 Vibrionaceae bacterium
CCCTCGATCCACAGCTGCGGAAAAGTTGGCCACTGCGCGTATTGCGGTAACTGCTCGCGAATATCAGGGTGAAGCAGCACGTCCACGTAAGCAAATGGTACACCGCACGCCGCAAGCGCTTGACTTGCCTGCGCGGAGAAACCGCAGCTTGGCAGCTTCGGCGAGCCTTTCATGTACAATAGAATGGTATTGTTTTCAATTTGCTGCTTAATTTTTTCTAAAACGCTTTGCATAAGCCCTCTCTATTTGCAAACTGTCATACTTTCAATCTGTTGCGAAAGTAAAACACTATTATTTTGCCTTGTCTAAATTAACCATGCATTATCATAAAGACAAGATCTGTTACGATGAACGCTGTTGTAGTGCCTGCTAACTGCTTGAAAGAATTCCTTTTCATAATTTTTTTTTTTGTTACACTTAATTTGACTTTGATCAAGGAAACCTTTTAAAAGGACCATTTTGCGGCATTATAGCGGATTTGCGCCTAAGCTAAATCGTTTTATTGCTCTGCGAAATTTCAAAGCACTTAACGCATTATCAGCCTTAACCTGCGAATATGGAGAATTATCATGGCGTTTGAGTTACCCGCTCTACCCTATCCTAAAAATGCGCTAGAACCACACATTTCAGCTGAAACTCTTGACTATCACCACGGTAAACATCACAACACATACGTGGTTAAGCTCAATGGTTTGATTGCTGGTACTGCGTTAGAGCAAAAATCGCTCGAAGAGATCATTAAGACGTCAAATGGCGCCATTTTTAATAACGCGGCGCAAATTTGGAATCATACTTTTTACTGGCACTGCCTAAGCCCAAATGGCGGCGGTGAGCCAACAGGTGAATTAGCGCAAGCTATCAACAAAACTTTTGGTTCTTTTGAAAAATTCAAAGCCCAATTTACAGAAACGGCTATTAACAACTTCGGTTCATCTTGGACTTGGCTTGTAAAAAAAGCTGACGGCACACTGGCGATTGTCAATACATCCAATGCCGGTACGCCAATGACTGAAGGACACACCGCAGTACTGACCGTTGATCTGTGGGAGCACGCTTACTACATCGATTTTCGCAACCTGCGCCCAAATTACCTCACGGCATTTTGGCAACTGGTTAACTGGGAATTTGCGAGCAAAAACTTCGCAGCCTAAGTTTCAGGCGCTTCTTGAAATGCTTATAAAAAACCGCACTCTGCGGTTTTTTTCTTTTTCAGCGCCGCTATTACTACTCAATTTCTGACAAAATGATACGCAACACGCGCCGCAAAGGCTCAGCCGCGCCCCACAATAGCTGATCACCCACCGTGAAAGCGTTGAGGTAA
>JBOFXO010000106.1:0-1538 GCA_051654185.1 Vibrionaceae bacterium
TGGTATTGTATGCCTTGTTTCAATTGGTTAAATGGGTTGTGTTCAACCTCATCCTGCGTAGCCGCTTTATTCCTCAGCGCTGGCGTCAGCGCTCCGCTAAAAAGCACACCTTGCTAGGCGCATTGGCGCTCGCTGAAGAAGATTGGCCAGCTGCTGAGCGCGCCATGGTAAAAGGCGCTGACAATGGTGAATTGCCCGCGCTTAACCTCCTTGCCGCCGCCCGTGCAGCCCAACATCAGCATAAAATTTTAGAGCGAGATCAGTATCTTGATCGCGCATCAGCCCAACCGGGTGCCGCCAATGCCGTCGCCACCACCCGGACGCGTTATTTATTAAAACAAGGGCAACTTACCCTTGCCCGCACCGAATTAGACAAACTGGAGCCGACCAGCAAAAGCAAAGCGCCAGTGCTTAAGCTCGCCCTCGAGCTTTACCGAGCACAGGAAGATTGGCCGGCACTGAAACTCCTGTTACCGATTTTAAAAAAACGTAATATTCTTGATGAAAACCAATTTTTTGCGCTAACGCTAACAACCCACTGCGCGTTACTTAACGCCGCAGCTAAACAAGATGCAGCCGCACTAGAGCAATGCTGGCAATGGCTCTCTCGTACTGAGCGCAACCAAGCTGAATATCTTGCGATCTATGCCCAAGGATTGTGCCAATTTAATCAAAAGGAGCAGGCCTTAACTCTGCTTTGCAAAAAATTACGCGAGTCACCAGAACCCGCCATCTTGCAGGTCATTCCGCAGATAGCCAGTGCCGAAGACAGCGACATCCGTAAGCAATTATTAAAACATCAAAGCACCCATGAGAATAATGCCGACTACCAGATTTGCTTAGCCAAACTCTACCAACAAACCCGTGAGACGAAAGAGGCCAAAGCCTGCTGGCAACATGTTTGCCAACTCGCACCAAGCAAAGATGCCTGGTTAGCTTTAGCGCGTATACAAGAGCAATTAGGTGAGCAAGGCCACGCCAATCAAAGTTATCGGCAAGCCGCGACCCTTTAAGGCTCCGTGCCCCCTAAAACTAACACGACACACTCAATCAGCAGTGTGAGCGCGCAAAGGAAGCTGTTGCCCATAAGGGCGCGAGCCTCTCTTAATAGGCGCACTTGATAGGCTGCTGCTCAGACGATCGATGCCGATAGCGGCATCGATACACACTTGTTAGCCGAGATGAACCGCTAGCGCCTGCTGAAACCACTCATTCATCACTTGCCTGATTTTTTTAAACTCAATGCGTCACATTTAGCCCGCTAAACGATTACCACCCACGCTACACTGGCTCAATTAGCTCAAGTTCCTTTACACAGAGCCCCTCTCCCACACTAAATACAGCTTATTTTTCATCCAAAAACACTACATCTAGTTATCGGTGACAGAAAGTCGATTTTTATGGCTCAGTTGCCGCAAGCCTTAGGTAGTACAAGCATTTCCGCAGCGTCAAAAAATTGACCCAGCCCAAACTATTAGCTAGAATCTTACATATAATTCACAATTCAGTGCGCTCGCTGATTTTGTGCAACCTAGAGT
>JBOFXO010000107.1:0-5215 GCA_051654185.1 Vibrionaceae bacterium
CAATCCCAACTCGAAGCATTAAAGCAAGAGAAAAAAGCGCTGATGCAGCAGCTGCTCACGGGTAAGCGGCGCGTGAAAGTCTGCGACGTTGCGTAATAAAAATGGGCTGCTGGTCAGCCTTTTTTTGTTTAAAGCCTGAGCATGATTTTCAAGCTCTGCGCGCCCACGGACCGCTATTTCGGCGCAAGCTAAGTTTGCTATGTTTATGCCCATTTCGGCATAGAGCTTTAATCATAACAACATGAATTTCGAAACAAAAAGCTCATAGGCATGCCATACCAGTATTATTATTGTCCTTTTGTTAATTATTTTTGGCTGTGGATTGCCATTTTTTCTTATCGAGCAATTTATTTCTATATAACAATGAGATAGCAGCAAGCATTAGGCAACTAGCACTCATTTAATTGGAGCGAGTATGCAAGTATCTACAATAACAACAAGCAGCCCAAATAATGATACTGCTATTGATATGTCAGAACAAAGCGCTGGAGGTTGCGCGAACTGTCAGATATGCATACAAGGGGTGCGTAACAGCTGTGAAGAGTGCATGGCCGGCAGTAGAGCCTGCTGCCATAGGGGCTTGCTTGCCATTGGCTGCGTATCAGGCGGCGCCATACTAGGGGTAGGATTTGGCTTCGCCGTCGGCGGATTATTTGGTACAGCTATCAGCTCCGTCATCGGCATGGGTATCGGCGCTGCTGCTGGTGGAGTTGGTGGTACAGTATTAGCGTTGAGTAGCTACAGGAGCGGCCTGCGTGGCACAATGCCAAGTTTTTATAATGACAGAAGCCGTTTAGTGGGTAATGAAGTTTTACCGCATCAAGATGACGATGGCACAAGAAGCAACGAACGCAAAGGTCACTTGCCACGAGAATAAATTGCTGAGTCATTAACACTGGTTAAATTAATGGCAAATGCTGATTAATACCAACAAATAATTATTCATGCAGAGCCTTAATGTCAGAATTTAGCGCCGAGCATTGTACGCGTTTATTAAATCTGAATCGTTTATGCCGCCTAATAAAAACTTGAGCATAACCAAATGAATTTAAACAAATTTTTCACAAAAAGCAGCTCACATAAATATTATTATGATATTCTGAGGAGCGTTTTTACCGTTAGTTACCATTTTTTATCACCGCGTACTTCTATATATAATAACCACTACTAAGTAGCTACAACTTTTTTGATTGGGGCCGGTATGACTACAACACCTTTACTAGCAGCCAGACAAAATAGTTATAGCACTATTGTTAATGTGCCAGATTCAAACGAAGAAAACTGTCAATGCTGCCAAATGTGCGTACATCGGGTGCGTAACAACTGTGATGAGTGTATGCGAAGTGGTGAGGCCCGTCGATATGTCGGCTTTCTCACCCTTGGGGGCACGGTAGGTGGAGCCATCCTAGGCGCAGGAGTTGGCTTTAGCGCCGCCACCTTAATCCCCGCCATTGGTGCGGTCAGCACCCTTGGCGTAGCTGTCGGCGCAACCGCCGGCGCAGTTACTGGTGGGGCAGGAGCTGTATTGGCAGCACTATGTAGCTATAATGGTATGAGAAAGTTACACAAGCATGTGACAATGAGGGATCTTTAACTATTCATCAAAGTTAAGCCCATGGCGTAAATCTAGAATAAAATCGGCGAGCATACTGCTCGCCCGCCACTCCGTGAGCCACCACCGCTCAAGCAACCTTCAATTTACAGTGATTTTGGCGTAGACATGAATCTCATTTCACATAAAATCACGGTTCTTTAATCAACGCGGATAGAGTACCTTAGAGTTTGATATGATAAGGAAATTGAAACGTATTATCGATCGTCTTGACAGGAAGTGAGAACTGATGGCAACAATTAATGATATTTGCAAAATTACAGGATTTTCCAAGGCAACCGTATCACGAGCCATTAATGAAACAGGTCAAGTCAAAGAATCAACGCGCCAAGTGATCCAAGCGGCCATGCAACAGCTCAACTTTCGCCCCAATTTATTAGCGCAAGCGTTAGCAAATAAAAGCGGCAATAGTATTGGTTTGGTTGTATCTGATTTTGACGGCGCTTACTTTGGTCATTTACTCAAAAACGCCGCCTTAATTGCCGACCAAACCAATAAACAGCTGATTGTCACAGATGGCCATAATGAACCTGAGCGAGAAAAACAGGCGATTTATTCACTTGTGGATCGCCGCTGTAGTGTGCTGATTGTGTATAGCCGGCATATGCCAGAAAGCGATATGTTAGCCATTCAGCAAGAAATTGGGCTGCCGATCATTTTTCTTGGACGAGCACTTCCGTTTAATAGCGGCTATTCGTTCTGCTTTGATAATGAGCACGCCACCAAACAGTCGATGAACTACCTGCTCTCGCTTGGTCACACAAAAATTGCTTATTTTGGTCCGCAAGCGTTGACGCCATCGGGCATGGTGCGCATGAAAACCTATCAAGAAATGTTATTGAAGTGGGGCATTGAGTATCAAGAGCACTGGTATCAGCGCAGTGGTTATAATATCGCAGAAGGCTATCAAGCGGCTCAGCAATACTTGGCTCATGGGGGAGGGTGCAGCGCTCTATTTGCCGCGAGCGACTCGATTGCATATGGTGCGATGCAGGCATTTCGCGAGGCGGGACTTTTGCTGCCTAACGATATGTCGATTGCAAGCATTGACGATGAAGATCTATCAGCCTATATCTCACCATCCTTGACGACGTACCGATTTCCGCTTACTGAGATGGTGCATCACGCAATGGCGATTGCGCTTAAGTTAATGGATGGCGGTGAGGTCGCGTTTGAGTCAAAAGTGTTCAAGGGAGAGCTCAAGATCAGATCATCTGCCATGAGTTGCGTTCAGTCATCGTAAGCTGCGGCGCTCAATGCAAGCACGCTTAAATTTTAAAATCTCATCAGCTATTTTCGCTTTGAAACTGCAGTAGCCCTTTTTGCCCACATCGCCCCACAATTTAGGGGCTAGTAGTCGCGCTACTTTCGGAAGCTGCAAGATGGCGCTCCTGCAATCGAACAAAGGCCTCGAAAATTATTATTGTGAGTTATAGCACAACAAATGTAACCGGTTACAGAAACCGGTTACATTTTCATTTATAGTCACTGTAATGATGAAACACTGCATTCTGACTTAAATACATGAGGCTATGCCATGAACAAAAAAATCTATCTGTTTTGTGCCGCAGGAATGTCTACTTCTTTGTTAGTTAATAAGATGCGTGAACAAGCGACTAAGCATTCCGTACCGGTCGATATTGAAGCATTCCCCGAATCGCTCTCCAATGAAAAAGGCCCTGAAGCTGACGTTATTTTGCTAGGCCCTCAAGTTGGCTATATGTGCCAAGACCTTATGGCGCGTTTTCCTAATAAGCCGGTTGCTGTGATAGATACAGCGATGTATGGCCGTGTTGATGGCTTGAGCGTGTTAAAAGTCGCCATCGCCGAAATCAAAAAATCAGCGGCATCTGCGTAATTGCCAACTGAGCAAATTGTGCCAATTGACTTGCTCAATGAATGTTACCGAGCACCTGCAAAAGCAAATCTAGCAGGTGCAACTAAACAATAAATTTAACATTCATCACGTAGCTTACCGATTGGTGACCCATTTTCATTATTTAAAAATTAGGTGCTTATGAATTTTAACGATCTCAACCTAAGCGACATGAAAGATGATTTAGAGGCCCACAACATGGAGCTTGAAGAGCAAATCATGGGGATCATCATCAATTCTGGGAATGCGCGCAGCTGTGCTTACAAAGCATTAGCACTGGCCAAACAAGGCGATTTTGCACAAGCCGATGCACAAATGGAAGAGGCGCGCATCGCGGCAAATGCCGCCCATTTGGTGCAAACGCAGCTTATAGAAGCAGATATGGGAGAAGGCAAAACGGTAATGACACTGATCATGGTCCATGCCCAAGACCACCTAATGACATCCATGCTAGCCCGTGAAATGGTCAAAGAGTTGATCGAGCTTCACAAAAAAATTGCTAATTAATAGGAGTATTTCAATGAAATTTGCACATGATTTTCTGATGGGCGCCGCGAGCGCATCTTACCAAGTCGAAGGCGCTTGGAATGAAGACGGTAAAGGGATGACCAACTGGGATGAGTTTTCCAAGATCCCGGGTAAAACCTTTGAAGGCACAAATGGCGATGTCGCGGTTGATCACTACCATCGCTACAAAGAAGATATCGCATTAATGGCAGAGATGGGGCTTGAGTCCTACCGTTTTTCAATTTCATGGGCGCGCATTTTTCCAAACGGTGACGGCGAAATCAATCCTAAGGGGATCGAGTTTTATAACAACCTCATTGATGAATGCCTTAAATACGGCATTGTCCCCTTTGTCACGCTTTACCACTGGGATCTGCCGCTGACACTTGAAAAAGAGGGTGGATGGCTAAGTCAGCGTACCATTAACGCTTTTATCAACTATGCCAAAGTGTGTTTTGAAGCCTTTGGCGATCGCGTAAAACATTTCATCACCTTTAATGAAACGATTGTATTTTGCTCGCTTGGTTACATGGCAGGCGCGCACCCGCCGGGCATTAAAAATGACCCGAAAAAATATTTTCAGGCGGTACACAACGTATTTTATGCGCATGCCAAAACGGTACTTTTGTATAAATCATTAAAACAGTACGGCGAAATTGGGATCAGCAACGTTTTTGCGCCCGCGTTCGGCGTTGACGACAGCGAAGACAACCAAAAGGCGGCATATCACGCTAACGCTTTTGCAACCCACCTTTACTTCGACCCGATTTTGCAAGGGGAATATCCAGCTTATGTCATGGACGCGCTAAAAGCGGGCGGCTACCACCCAGAGCAAACCGCAGAAGAGCTAGCCATCATCAAGTCGGCGGCCGGTTTGAATGACTTTATGGGCCTTAATTATTATCAGCCAAGCCGAGTCGAGCTGCTAAAAGAGTCGCAAGGGCCGCGTGAAGCGACCAGAGAAAACTCAACGGGCGCACCGGGAAATCCAAGTTTTGATGGCTTCTTTCGCACGGTGAAGATGGATGATAAACGTTATACCAAATGGGATTGGGAGATCTCGCCAGAAGGCTTTGTTGCCGGTTTAAATATGCTCAAAGCGCGTTACGGACAAGTCAAAATTTATATTACCGAAAATGGGCTAGGCGATGAAGATCCGATCATAGAAGATGCCATCTGCGATGTCCCGCGTATCAACTATATCAGCGAACATTTAACCG
>JBOFXO010000108.1:0-6250 GCA_051654185.1 Vibrionaceae bacterium
AAGCACACTGCTGCGTATTGCGCGCCTTGAAGCTTTAAGACGCGCGGCAGCTTTTTTACAAAGATAAGCCGAGATTGCTAACGCCTTGCTGGCGAAGCTGATTTTTAATATCACGAATAAGCTCGGCGTCGTGCTTTTCACTCTCACGCAAGGCGCGAAACAGCTCCCACTGCAGATCCCACTCCTCGCAAATGCTTTCAACCTGTTTTTGATTGTCATTAGTGACAGCAACACCGTTTTGCGCAAGTTCAAGCTGCGCGATGCTTGCAATCGACTGCTGACTGATCTTAAGCGTTGCTTCGAGCAGTTCATCTTTGTCAAGCAGTGCATGCAGCAAGGTAGAAAGCGCGATACAAGCGTCAATCGCTGGGTAGACTAAATAGAGATCGCTCACACTATCATCAGGGATGAGCGGCTCGAGCTTTTCGAGCTGATTATCAAAATCAACTTGGGCATTTTTGATCAGCAAAATTTCCCAAACGCAGTCCAAAATATTGCGAAATTGCTGCGGCTGAGCAAAATCTGTCTGCTGACAAAAAAGCGCATAATTAGGATACATGCGCTCGACCAAAGCGGCCATCAAGGTGGTCAGTTGCCAGGCTTCAAGTTTTTCTAAACGCAGTTGCAAAGGATTTTGTAACATAGGGCTGCTTAGCCAACAGGCATGCTTTTAATAAAGGTGGCATTTTATGCCACCTTGTCGTGTTTCACAAAGGCTATGCTGCCTGTTTCGCAGCTTTTTAATTATGCTTGATGATAACTTGCTGAAAGCTCATGCACCGCTTGAATGAAGGCTGCAGCATGCTCAGGCGGCACGTCTTGATGAATACCATGCCCGAGATTGAACACGTGTCCGCAGCCTTGGCCAAATCCCGCCAAAATAGCGGCCACTTCTTCGCGGATCCTTGCCGGCGGCGCGTACAACACCGAAGGATCCATGTTGCCTTGCAGCGCCACTTTTTCACCAATGCGCCGTTTAGCTTCTGCGATATCGATGGTCCAATCGATACCAACCGCATCACAACCCGTCGCTGCGATGTTTTCTAGCCACAAGCCGCCATTTTTTGTGAACAGGGTGACAGGAATGCGCGCGCCGTCATGCTCCCGCTGCAAGTTTGCCACGATTTTTTGCATATATTGCAGTGAGAACAGCTGATAATCGCGCGTTGTCAGCACGCCGCCCCAAGTATCAAATATCATCACAGCTTGCGCGCCGGCTTTGATCTGTGCATTGAGGTAAGCTGCGACATTATCAGCCAATTTATCGAGCAACAGGTGCAGCGCCGCAGGATCACTGTAAAGCATTTTTTTGATCTTAGTGAATGCTTTTGAGCTGCCGCCTTCGATCATATAGGTGGCAAGTGTCCATGGGCTACCTGAAAAACCGATCAAGGGCACGGCGCCTGCTAACTCGTGGCGAATGGTGCGCACAGCGTCCATCACGTAGCTAAGCTCTAGCTCAGGATCAAGAATGGGCAGCTGCTTTATATCTGTGATGCTTTGAATTGGGCGCGCAAATTGTGGGCCTTCGCCAGCGTTAAAGCTAAGGCCAAGCCCCATAGCATCAGGAATGGTCAAAATATCAGAGAACAAAATCGCCGCATCTAAATCAAAACGGCGCAGTGGTTGCAATGTGACTTCACAGGCGAGCTGAGGGTTTTTGCACAGCGACATAAAGTCACCCGCTTGAGCACGAATTTCTTTATATTCAGGTAGATAGCGCCCAGCTTGGCGCATCATCCATACAGGAGTGCGATCAACAGGCTGTTTGAGCAAGGCACGTAGATAGCGATCATTTTTTAACGGGATCATCGAAAACTCCTGCAGGGTAAAAGTGCGGCACGGCAAATGTAACAAGCATTATGCTTGAGGGTTTAGCAACTGGCAAATGCCAAAAAAGTGCGCAAATTGTGCAGATGGTATAAGTAGCTGAAATTTATAAGGGGAGGGTAAAAGATCTGGATCTTGCAGCTAGGATCATGATCTTTGGCTGTAACGCTCATAGCATTCGCATAAGTTGCGGAAGTTTGCGGCATAACTGAATGCTAGTGGTTGCCATTCGCCGGCAGCCTTGGCAATCTTACGGGGTAAAGCACAAGACTGCGCTACAGGCCTTACGCACGGCAGGATGCCAATCTTATTTAAGCGCGTATGCGCTGCAATGAGATGATTTTATCAATAGAGAAAAGGACTTTGCTATGTACAACTCACTAGAGCTTATAAAACCGCACTGGAACGACTATAGCGATGTGTTAAATTATTGGCATATGTTGCGCCAAGATCTGATCGTAGAATATGCAAAAATCACCAGCATGGCCGATGTGTCTAAAAAGCGCCAGCAGCCGCTGCCTAGTGAGCAAGAGATCAGCGATTTTTTTGCTTCGCTGGTTGATTACATCTCGGCGGGTCATTTTAAAATTTACAACATGATCCTCGATAAATGGAAAGAAGCGGGGCTTAACCCTACAAGGCTGACCGATGCACTCTATTCTCGCATTAATTTAACCACCGGACCGCTTTTAGAAATTAACGATAAATATGTTGATTCCATTGTTGATGAAAATAATTGCCAGGAGTTTGTGCGCGATCTTTCTATTATTGGTGAGTTGATGGAGCAGCGTTTTGAGCTAGAAGATAGGATCATCCAACAAATTGTGAGTGAAAAAGCGGCTGTGTAAAATGTTGCATGTTTGCACACTCACGCCTACTTTGACAAAATTTGTTTTCTTTTTTTTATAAAAACAGGTAAAACCATCAAAGGGTTATGCTTGAAGAGCGAATAATGCGATCGGTTATAACGCCGCAAAGATTGGCGCTTTAGCTGGATCATAGCCGCTAAGGATTTGAATTTAATTGTGAACGATTGGTTAATTAACGGAGAAGTAATAATGCGCCGTCCTTTAGTTATGGGAAACTGGAAATTAAATGGCAGCAAAGCCATGGTAAGCGATCTTATCAAAGGCATTGATGCTAATTTGCAAGGAGTGCAAGGGGTTGATGTCGCGATTGCACCGCCGGTGATGTTTATTGATCAAGTGCAGCAGCAGCTTGGTAAAATCAGCACAAAAATTTTTGCTGGTGCGCAAAACACAGACGTGAACGCAAATGGCGCTTTCACCGGTGATATTTCACCTGTGATGCTAAAAGAGTTTGGCGTTACACACGTGATCATTGGTCACTCAGAGCGTCGTCAATACCACGGCGAAACTGATGAGATGGTTGCGAAAAAGTTTGGCTTCTTAAAGCAGCACGGACTTATCCCAGTATTTTGTATCGGTGAATCAGAAGCGCAAAACGCAGCAGGAGAAACGGTTGCTGTGTGTGCAAGACAAATCGATGCTGTGATCAATAGCCTTGGCGCAGAAGCGTTAAACGGCGCTGTGATTGCATACGAGCCAATTTGGGCAATCGGTACTGGTAAAGCAGCAACGGCAGAAGATGCGCAGCGTATCCATGCGAGCATTCGCGCGCATATCGCTAGCAAAAATGCAGACGTAGCGAAAAAAGTCATCATCCAATACGGTGGCTCTGTTAAACCTGAAAATGCAGCAGCTTACTTTGCGCAGCCTGATATTGATGGCGCGCTGGTTGGCGGAGCTGCGCTTGATGCAGCAAGTTTTGCCGCAATCGTTAAAGCCGCCGCTAAGTAATCTCTTACATTGACTGTAAATAAAGGAGGCAATGCCTCCTTTTTGTTTGTCTGGTATATAATCGCCCTCTTTTTGATAGGGGATGATCATGTTTCACATCGCTCTGTTTGAGCCAGAAATTCCGCAAAACACCGGAAATATAATTCGCATTACAGCCAATACCGGCTGCCATTTGCATTTAATTGAGCCGCTTGGGTTTTCATTCGAAGAAAAAAGGTTGCGCCGCGCAGGGCTTGATTATCATGATCTAGCTAAAGTGACCCGTTACCCCGATTTTGCGGCTTTTATGGCCGCGATGACAGGCAGACGTATTTTTGCTTGCACAACCAAAGGCAGCCGCCCGCATACGGATGTGAGCTATCAAAAAGAGGATGTGTTATTATTTGGCCCTGAATCGCGAGGTTTGCCGGAAAATGTGCGTGAAAGCTTTCCCGCCGAGCAGCGCATTCGCGTACCTATGGTTGCGCAAAGCCGTAGCTTGAATTTAGCTAATTCTGTGTGCGTGATTGTTTATGAAGCGTGGCGGCAGACAGGCTTTGTTGGTGGCTTATAACCATCGCGAAGCTTGAGAAAATTGCGTGAAAATGCACGCTGTCTAATTAAACAAGAAGTTAAGCAAAAATACATAAGCAAAAAGCCACAAAAGTGGCTTTTTTACACAATACAAATAGAGGGTCAAATTAACCTTCAGAGCGCTCTAGCAGGCGATCTTTCAAACGTTGCATTTTGCCTTTTGCTTCTTCAGACATGTTTGCAAGGTTTGTTTGAACTTGTTTTTTCTGATCAGCAGTCAATGAGTTGTAGATTGCATTTTGATCACGCATGTAATCAACGAAACGGTTCATTTTCTCAGTGTCACGCTTAGTGATTGCTTCACGTAGTTTAGCTTCATCAAACTTCTCAGCAGTGATGAATTCGTTCATTAATTTTTTGTGAGCTACGCGGTTTTGTGCACGAGTTTCTTTGTCAACTTTAGCGCTTTGACGCTTTTTGCCGATTTCTTCGATTTTTGCTTTTTGCTCAGCAGTCAGATCAACACCTTGCAGGATTTGCTGAATGGCTTGACCTTGTAGGTTCACGCCTTTGTTGTCAGCAGCAAAAGAAGCTGAAGCGAATACTAGTGGTAGAGCAATTGCAGTTGCAATGATAGTTTTTGCGAAGTTCATTGGGTGGCTCCCGTCTATACCATTTAACTAAAAAGTAAAAAGATTTTTTATGTTTGCGATAAACATCACGATAACACATGTATGTAAGTAAAAAAAAGTGGGCGATATGTAAATGATTGTAAACACAAGTAAAGCTGTGCTTATTGCATAGCGGGTATGTAGCGGTGTAGCTAATATAGCAGCGCTAAGGGCGAATAATTTGCGTGGTGGAGTGATGATAAAAATCTTGTTGATCGATGATGATATTGAGCTGACAAGCTTGCTAAAAGATCTGCTAGAGCTTGAGGGATATCAAGTGGTTACGGCAAGCGATGGCCAGCAGGGATTAGCTTTATTAACGCAAGAGATTGATCTTGTGTTGCTTGATGTGATGATGCCGGTGCTAAGTGGCGTCGACACGCTGCGCGCGCTGCGTCTGCAATGGCAAACGCCGGTTTTAATGCTCACGGCTAAAGGTGAGCAGGTGGATCGCATCATAGGACTTGAGCTTGGCGCTGATGATTATCTGCCCAAACCTTTTAGCGATCGCGAGCTGTTAGCGCGCATGCGGGCGATTTTGCGGCGCACTGCGGGGCAGCCTGACTCCCTTAAAAATAATTCAAACAAAAATATTATTGAGTTTCAAGATCTTAAAATCACAAGCAGCCAAATGGAGGTCTGTTGCCAAGGAAAAATTATTGATTTAACAGGGACAGAGATTGCGCTTTTGTTGTACCTTATTGCACATGCTGGAGTGATTTTGCCAAAATCAGACATCAGCGTTGATGTACTGGGCAAAAAATTGGCGCAATTTGATCGGGCAATAGACATGCATATTTCTAATATCCGTAAAAAATTGCCGCCTCGCCTTGATGGTAAGCCGCGCATCAAAACGTTACGTGGTCGTGGTTACCTGTTAGTAGGAGCTGAATGAAATTACCGCGTTTTTTCCAAAGTTTGTATGGGCGTATTTTTGCTATTTTTTGGCTGACATTGCTGCTCGTGCTAGTTGCGGTGCTGTTGGTACAAAATCGCGATCCGCGCCAGCTGCACGAGCTACCACTGCCGGCTAAACAGTACTTAGAAAACGTCGCGCGCGAGTTTGTCGAACTTTCGCAAAATCGGCCGTTGATAGATGTGTTGCGCGATCATCTGCTGCATGTTTTAAGGCAAAACCAAAATATGCCGGTCGATCCAAACAGTTTGATCGAATTCCCTCTTAGCGTGCTCGGCAGGCCTGTTGCACACCTTGCTGTCGCCGAGCCCGTACATTCTAAATACAGTAGCCTTTACTTTTTCACATCCATCAATGGTGAACTGCTTTTTCCGCGCAATTTTGAACAGTGGAACTCGATAAGGCCGCTGATCCGCCGCTTTGCTGCGCTTACCTTCGAGGAGAAAACGCCCGTGCAACGTCTGTATGGTAAAGTGATGGTCACAGGTCCTTTCCTTTTA
>JBOFXO010000109.1:0-1187 GCA_051654185.1 Vibrionaceae bacterium
AACTAAAAGATCGCGACCCGCTAAACCGGTTCGATTGGGTAGGCAGTTTCAACAATTCAGCGTTTGAGCCGTCTTCAATCACAAAGCGCGAATTAATAGAAATGATTTTGTTGAGCGTGGAAGAATCGTTGCTATCAAAGAGAGATAGCCTTGACTCACACTTTGAAAGTGACTTTTTGTTGTTTATTAAAAATGAAAATGGCGCCAACAATTTAAACCTCAAAATCGTAGGCAGTCCAGCCGCGTTTGCGATGGCCAAAGGAAGGCAAAAAAAACAGATTTGAGATTTGATTCGCTACGATGTTTTTTAATTTTTGCAAAACATCTTGATAAACAATAAACTAGCAGACATGAAAAAGCCCGCATTATCGGACTGCCATCCTAGCGGGCTTTAACAAGAACCGGAATAATTATGACCTCAAATGCCTCTTTTTGCAATGTTAACAACGTTGCACACCTCGAACCTGATTCAAATTTTTGTTTCGACGTTAACTCACAGCTAGGGTTTTCCCTAGAATTTTGCCATGAAAAAAACTCTGAAAATGGCTCTGAAAATGGCTCTGACTCTCTTCTAGGAACAACTGCGAAATGTATTGCCCCCCCTGATGGGGAAAATCGAAGAAATCGCTTTAAAATTCAATCACTTGCAGCAAGAGTACTTGCAAAAGATGCGCGAAAAAAGCTATCAAAAATAGCGTCATCAAAAAGCTTATATTTCGGCGATATACATCGAACTTGTGATTGCGCGTGGTCTGTTGTGGGCGACTCTGTTCATGTAATGAAATCAAAGGAACATGGCTCTGGCCACTATAAAAACCTTGCTACTTGTGGAAGCGTCTGGGCGTGTCCCGTTTGTACTGCAAAGATACAAGAGCGCCGGCGGCAAGAGATAGCGCAAGCTATGCAACAACAATATGCTAGCGGCGGACAATGTGTCATGGTGACATTAACAGCGCCTCATTATTCCCACCAAAATCTTGATGGGCTGCGTGCCAGGCAAAGAGCGGCGTTGACAGCGTTTAGACTGCGCAGCGGATCATTTGCGCGCGCATTAAAGGCGGCGGATTATAAAGGGCTTATCAGGTCTCTTGAGGTCACAGTATCTGAAAAAAATGGTTGGCATTTGCATACGCATGAACTTTGGTTTCTTGATAAAAAAGCTGACATGGGCGCGCTTGGTGTGCGCA
>JBOFXO010000110.1:0-1804 GCA_051654185.1 Vibrionaceae bacterium
CATTGGTTATCCTGTGATCATCAAAGCGTCAGGCGGCGGCGGCGGCCGAGGCATGCGTGTTGTGCGCGGCGAAGATGAATTGGTCAATGCCATTGCAACAACGCGCGCCGAAGCCAAAGCAGCCTTTAACAACCCCATGGTTTACATGGAAAAGTTTCTTGAAAACCCACGCCATGTGGAAATTCAAATTCTGGCTGACGGGCAAGGAAATGCCATTCATTTAGCAGAGCGTGATTGCTCGATGCAGCGCCGTCACCAAAAAGTTGTAGAAGAAGCGCCAGCCCCAGGGATCAGCGAAGCACTGCGCAATGAAATTGGCGCACGCTGCTGTAAAGCTTGTGTTGATATCGGCTATCGTGGCGCCGGCACCTTTGAGTTTTTATACGAAAACGGCCAGTTCTACTTCATAGAAATGAACACGCGTATTCAAGTTGAGCATCCGGTTAGCGAGATGATCACAGGTGTTGATCTTATCAAACAACAACTGTGGATTGCCGCAGGCCAACCGCTTTCGCTAAAACAATCCGACATAGTGCCTAAAGGGCATGCTATTGAGTGTCGCATCAACGCCGAAGATCCGGTGCGCTTTTTACCAAGCCCTGGCAAAATTACACGCGTGCATGTGCCTGGTGGGTTTGGCGTACGCTGGGAGTCGCATATTTACTCCGGCTACACAGTGCCGCCTTATTACGATTCAATGATTGGTAAACTGATTTGCTACGGCGAAACACGCGAAATTGCGATTGCTAGAATGCAGCATGCGCTAAGCGAGCTTGTCATTGAAGGGATCAAAACCAATATCCCGCTGCACATTGAAATCATGAAGGATCCTAATTTTCAAAAAGGTGGTGCAAACATTCATTACCTTGAGAAAAAATTGGGCCTGTAACGCGGTACAAATTTTCTTTTTATGTACCTCATTCACAAATTTAGAAGCTGCCTCATGGCAGCCTCTTTTTTACTGCAGTAATGCCCTTTCCAAGCTTATCCAAAAATGGCAAACTGCCGCGCACCTTGGCGCCTGCAGGCGCAAACAAATAAGTACCTCCCCCCTTTCAACAATTAGGAACATTTGATGAAAAGCGTAGATGCTCGCTACCAACAAGCTAATAAGGAAGCGCTGTGGGCGATTGGGCTTACTTGCGCCTACTTTGTTTGGTGGTACGCCACAGCTTATGGGCTAGCCCCTTCTGCTACTGACGTATTACCAGAACTTTTTTACGGCTTACCACTGTGGTTTTTACTCTCTTGTGTCATCGGGCCGATCTTATTTATTGTGCTGTGCGCGTTAATGGTCAACTACTGCTATCAAGATATACCGCTTGATACGGCCGAGGAGCACCATCATGAGTAACTCACTAATGCTGCCTTTGCTCTGCTATCTGTGCGCAATTTTTGCTATCGCATTTTATACACGCAAAAGCGCACGCTCTTCCAGCCATTTTTTAGAAGAATACTTTTTAGGTCAGCGCAGCATCGGCGGATTTATTTTAGCGATGACACTGGCCGCAACTTATACTGGCGCAAGCTCTTTTATCGGCGGCCCAGGCGCGGCCTACCAATATGGCTTAGGTTGGGTTTTGATTGCCATGATCCAAGTCCCTGCCGCTTGGGTCACGCTTGGTGTGCTTGGCAAAAAATTTGCAATCGAAGCGCGCAAGCATAACGCCATCACCCTAAACGATATGCTTTATGCAAAATTTAAAAGCCGCGCAGTTGTGATCTTTGCCTCCATCACACTGCTTTTAGCCTTTTTAGGCGCTATGACCGCGCAATTTGTCGGCGGCGCGCGCCTTTTGCAAAG
>JBOFXO010000111.1:0-2831 GCA_051654185.1 Vibrionaceae bacterium
GCTTGAGTTAATTCTTGCGCCATTAAATCTGGTCGGCGAGACAGCACGGCATGACTACGCTCAGCGAGTGCCGCAAGCGTAGGTGGCTCGCGTAAGCCATCGAGTTCAAGCAGAGCTTCGAGCAAAATGGCTTTGAAAGATTTTGCCATCGCAGTGGTTTCAACACCTTGCAGCAAAAACTCACCATAACGCTCCACCATCTTGGCAAAGCGCGGCTCAGCTTCTTGGCTTGCGACAAGATGGAACCAGCTTTGTGCCTGCTTACGCACCTTACTCATTTCAATACCGTGATGGTAAAACTCACTGGCAGAGGGGCGATGGGCTAACTGACTTGCAAGCTGCTGATATTCTTCTTGCACACAATAGCGCAAGCGTTTGATAAGGCCTTGCCAAAAATCGAGCAGCTCAGGATCAAAATTGGCATGGCAGCCATTAGGTAGCGCATTGTTTTGATTGATTTTTGCTAATACTTCACGCAAAGAGCCAAGGTTGTATAGCGTTGTAGGTCGATTTAAAAATGATTCATGATTACCAATAAAATCAACCACAACCAATTTTTGCTTTTGCGTTTGATGAGAAAGACGCAGCCCTCGACCTAACTGCTGCAAAAACAAAATTTTTGACTCGGTTGGCCGGATCATCAAAACGGTATCAATTGCCGGCAAATCGGTGCCTTCATTAAACAAATCGACCGAAAAAATAACCTCGACGAGACCTTGCGCTAACCATTGCAGCGCTTGATTGCGGCGCACTTTTGCGTCGCTGTAGACCGCAATAGCCTTAATACCATTGTGAGTAAAATATTTTGCCATAAAATCAGCATGTTTTTTAGAGACACAAAAGGCTAAGGTACGGCTTTGCTTACTTTGCTGCCAATGAT
The DNA here is from genome assembly GCA_051654185.1 of Vibrionaceae bacterium. Classification (GTDB taxonomy): domain Bacteria; phylum Pseudomonadota; class Gammaproteobacteria; order Enterobacterales; family Vibrionaceae; genus Enterovibrio. The sequence goes on from JBOFXO010000111.1 coordinate 881, forward strand.
GCAGAACATGGGCTGCTCGGCGCTGGGTGGCAAGCGCATTATCTAACGCGTCGGGATCAAACTTGCCATTTCGCCATGGTATTTCTTGATAATTGACCGCTTGATCGTAAATACCATAATAATCAAACGGCGCCAGTAATTTCTCATCAATACCATGCACTAGGTTGCGTTCAAATACCAGATTGTTATCGCATAAACCAAGAATATCAGCCTGATCAGAGCGCTCTGGTGTCGCAGTTAAGCCAAGAAGAAATTGAGGACGAAAATAGGATAATAGTTGGCGATAATTTTTAGCGGCAGCGTGATGGAATTCGTCCACCACAATATAATCGAAATGATCGGCAGCAAAGCGCTGCAGGTGCTGTTTTTTGCCAAGAGTTGCTATCGAGGCAAACAGATGATCTGCACTTTCATCTTGAGTTAAGCCATTGTACGAACCGGTTTTAGCTTCTGGGACCAATTGGCTAAAAGTCTTTTCTGCTTGAATGAGGATCTCTTCTCGATGGGCAACAAACAGCACTTTTTTTGCTTGGGCTTGCAAGACATCAAATGCAGCTAACCAAGTTTTACCCATCCCTGTTGCTAATACCACAAGCCCTCTACTAAAACCTTGCTCTCGGCTTGCTTTGAGCGCCGCTAGCGCATCCATTTGTACAGAATTGGGCGTAGGCAGCTCGATGGACTCTTGCTCTTCGTACAAACTAACAGCGGCAATGCCTCGCTGCTGCTTGATCTCTTGATAGCGGCCGCGGTAATCGTCGATCCACATATGGGTTAGCGGATGACTCTCTGTGTGGTTAAAAATCGCCTCAAACTGCTTGCGGATATGGGCAAACTCAATAGCGGCCGGCGAGGTAAGTGGCGACTCAAAATCATGGCGTAATGCCCACTCATGGCTGTGTAATAGCGCAGTTTTACTGATGTTATTAGAGCCGATCCATGCGCAACCTTCGATTATTTCATCTTGCTCACTGCGAATAAAAATGTACGACTTCATATGAAAACTTTGCTTACCGCACACAAATATTTTGCACTGTGCGCCGCGCTCTGCCAGTAGCATCAAGCGACGCAGAGCAACAGGATGGGTGATGCAAAGATAATCCGACGTCAGCAGCTTTAAGCTAGCGCCACTTTGCAAAGCATCAAGCAGCGGATCAAACAGTAAATCAAGGCCGGAAGGCTGAATAAAAGAGACGGAAATTTCGATTTCACTGGCGTGATTGATGGCTTGAATGAGCCTTGGCAGCAAAGGATCGCTTGCCCCGCCATACGAAAGTTTTTTACCTGAGTAAAGTGAGGTTTGTTGTTTTATCATGATTTACCGTTTAAGGAGCACCGCATTAAGCCATTGCTCGTCCTCACGCCCTACGCGCAAATCGGTTGTGAGCCATACTTTATCAATCGCAAGTGGCAAATCAGTTAACAGCTCGGCTAAAAGCGCTTCATTACATTGAGTAAAGCTGCGACCATCACGCTCGACTTCACCCTCTCCGTATTTAAATGAACAGTAAAACGCTCCGCCAGCTCTCAACATGCTAGCAAGATGCGCAAAAGTGCTAGGCAGTGAGATTTTTGCCACATGTAGCAACGAGGCACAGGCCCAAATGCCGTCATATTGCTGGATCGATGCGAACTGCATAAAAGTTGCAACACAGACGGGCTTGCCGAGTAGCTGCTGTGCCAGCAACGCCATTGATTTACTAGCATCAAAAGCATCAACGTGAAAACCAAGGTCGATCAACCGTTTACTGTCTCGACCAGAGCCACAGCCTGCATCAAGCACGCTGCCGCCTTTGGGCAGGTAAGGGATAAATTGTTCAAGCAAAGAAGAGGAGTCTATATCAACCGTCGAGGCATAAAACGAGCAGGCGTGCTGATCATAAAAATCGATAGACATAAAGACTCCTTATTTAGTTAACGATAGTAGCTTTTTAGTCTTTATTATTCAATG
>JBOFXO010000112.1:0-5981 GCA_051654185.1 Vibrionaceae bacterium
TGGGTTTTGTGTTTGGTTTGGATCAAAAATTTCAACAGCCATCTTTACTGCTCATTCAAGAAAATTGGCCGCATTATACGTGCCGATCGCCCCTTGCGCAAAACTGCAAAAGCGCAGCAGCTAAATCTTGCTCTTGTGCGCTTTAGCAAGCCCTTCTTAAGCGCGCAGCTGCTGCTCGATATGCGCTATCATCATGTCGGCAATATCAAGACCGCAAGCTTTTTCAATGCCTTCAAGGCCTGGAGAGGCGTTAACCTCTAGCACTAACGGGCCACGCGCCGAGCGTAAAATATCTACACCAGCCACTTGTAACCCTAAGGCTTTAACACAGGCAACAGCGATATCTTTTTCTTGCTCACACAGCGTAACTTTTTGGGTTGAGCCGCCACGGTGTAAGTTAGCGCGAAACTCCCCAGCTTTAGCTTGCCGCTGCATGGCAGCAACGACTTTGCCGCCAAGCACAAAGCAGCGCAGATCCGCACCGTTCGCCTCTTTAATGTACTCTTGGATCAAAACATCCACCTTAAGCCCCATAAAGGTTTCAAGCGTGCTCGTCGCAGCAGCAACGCTTTCGGCTAACGCAACGCCTATACCTTGGCTTCCTTCAAGCAATTTGATCACAACCGGTGGACCATCTACACGCTGCAGCAATTTTTCGAGCTCAAAAGCACAGTTTGCCATAACCGTTTTCGGAATAGCGATCCCTGATTGGCTAAGCTGCTGCAACGCCTGCAATTTATTACGCGCCGTGCTGATTGCTTGAGCGCTATTAAGGGTGAAGATCTGTTGCTGCTCAAACTGGCGTAGCACCGCACAGCCAAGCATGGTTAGCTGCGTACCGATCCGCGGAATGATGGCATCAAATCCTTGTAAAATTTTGCCGTTTTGCTGCACAAAAGCGCCGCTCCCCAGCTCAAGTTGGCAGGCAAGCACATCGATGAGCTGATAGCGGTGACCACGCTGCTGACAAGCATGAATGAGCCTTTGCGTCGAATAAAGCGTGGTATCACGCGAAAGGATCCCTATTTTCATTTATCGAGCTCTTGGGAAATGGCTGCAGCATGCGCTGGCAGCGTAGCAAGGTAACAGCGGCTAGGATCGACAAAAAAACGGCCGGCGAGTGCGCTGCGACCTAACAGCATGTTAAAGCGCATGTTATCGCGTTGCGAAAGTGAAATTTCTATTGAAAACATGGTGCTATCTACAATTATGGGGGTTGTGATCACGTAGCGAAATGACGATTGTCCATTAGAGCTGCGAATTTTACGCCGATCAACTAACTTTGCACAGCAGCTGCGCAGCTTTTGTGCTGAATTGGCCTGACAAGGCGTCACAAAGCTCACCCAAGTTTCGCCATCGCGCTCAAATTCTTGGATCTGCGCGGCATGCAAAGAAGATGTTTTTGCGCCGGTATCTACTTTGGCTTTAAGCGCTAAAATTCCAAGCTCTGGCAATTCCACCCACTCACACCAACCAAGAACTTTTGCCGGTGGTTTACCCCTACCCTCATGCTCCATTTTTTACATATGTCCTTAAAAATTAATTAGTTGAATACATTTTCGCTACTGCTGCACTATGTTGGCATGAATGAGTAGGTATGAATGAAACCGGTGAGCTTTCTATTTTTTAATTGCTCTTAGAAATGAAGAATCACCCTACCGACTAGCGGTATGGTTTTAAACTGCTTTTTATTGTAAATCATCAAAGATAAATTGTGAAAGCCAGCACTACCAACGCGCACGATGCAAAACTGGCAAAAAGCGGTGCTGATTTGATGCTGTTGCAGTTATAGCGGTTAAGCTTAATTAAGGTTAGCCAGATCTTTATGGTTTAAGATCTGGCAGTACCGCAAGGCGCTTTGTGGCAGCTAGCCTTTATATGATATGAAGAAAAAAGGCAACGCTATTTCATTTTTTTAGATAATATTTCCATTCCCATCACTAACATAAAACCAACCAGCATCATCACAATTGCAAGCAACAAATGCGATGATTGACCTGTAACCATTTCAAAGCTTTGCGGGGAAAGTACTTTTTCAAGCAGTGGCACTTGTTCGCCGGCAGAGTTAGTACGGTACGTGATAGCTTCGCGCCATGGCCACACTTTACCTAGCGCGCCAATCAAAAGGCCGGTTAAAAAGGCAATCGTCAAACTGCGATGCTCACGCAGCAGCCATGATAACACGTGCGAAAAACTCAGCAGGCCAACCACACAGCCCATCGCAAAAATCCCTAAGATGCTAAAATCAAGGCCTTTTACTGCGTCAATGATGGGTGAATACATACCGAGTAACAGCAAAATAAAACTGCCTGAAATGCCGGGTAAGATCATGGCACAAATCGCAATAGAGCCCGCTAAAAACACAGTAAAAAGGTTAAATTCCCATGTGATAGGGCTTGCAATCGTCACCACATAAGCAAGAGCGCACCCTAAAATAGTGACGCTAATTTGCGGCAATTTCCATGTATCAATTTGTTTTATCATGTGAATTGCAGAAGCGATGATCAATCCAAAAAAGAATGACCAGATGATCACAGGATGCTCTGCTAAAGCATAAGACACAGCTTTTGCAAAAAATAAGATAGAGGTCAATATTCCCGTGATCAGGCAAACAAGAAAATTGCCATTAATGTGCTGCCAAACATGGCGTCCGCCATGCTGCTTAAAAAGCGAAAAAAGAGAGGGGTTAATGCGGCGAATACTTTCAAGCAGCGTATCGTAAATGCCTGTTATAAAAGCAATGGTGCCTCCTGACACACCAGGCACAACATCAGCGGCCCCCATCGCCATCCCTTTAAGAAGGGTAAGAATATTTTGTTTCATTATTTTCGTCATACGCTTAAAAAAAGAGATTATATACCCGTCGAACAATTATCTTGCGATCCTTTTTAGCAAAAAAAGCAGCTTTCAATAAAGCTGCTCTTAAAGTGCAGATAGCTCAGAGCGCTACGAAGCACTCTCAATAAGCTGCGCTCGCATTTGATCAAAGTAGTGCCAAGTTACGCCGAAAAAGACAATGTCTTTAAGGAGGAAAAATTCGGTAACCAGCACACCATCCACCATTTTCCACGCGCCTGATAAGGTCACAAGAAAACTCAGCGTTGCCGCAAAGGTAACAAGCGCAGCAATGCTGCTCCAATAACCAACCTTCGCCTGCCAAAGCCCCACAATCAGCCCGATTGCGATGATAATTTCAACAATGCCAATTAAATTTGAAACCCCTTGCTGTGACAAAATGCTGTACAGCCAGTTCATCAAGGGGTGGCTATCAACAAGCGGGCGAATGGCCGCAGCCTCAGTCGGTGTAAATTTAAACACGCCTATCCAAAGCAACGTCAGCACAACACCAGCAAGGGCAACTAAAAAGCCTGTATCATATTGTTTTAGCCTCATAATATGCTCCTTAATTAAGGGTGTAACGAAACTGCAGGAAAATCGATGTCGGTATCGGCTAAATGGTTGGCGTAATTCGTCAGAGTATTGACTACCACCTGCCCTAGCACTTCCATGATCAACTCATCATCCACACCTTTGCTGCGCGCAGCATCTAGCTGCTGATCAAGAATAACGCCGCGCTGCTCAACAAGGGCGTTTGCAAGTTGCAGCAAAGCGTTATCAAGCGCATTTTTTGCGTGTCCTTCGCGCGCCGCTTTAATGTCTTGCACCGATAAGCCGGCTTTGCGGGCTAAAAGGGTGTGCGCCGAAAGGCAGTAGCGACATTTATTGGTTTGGCCAATAGCTAGCGCAAGCAATTCACGCTGTTTAATGGTCAACTTGCCTTTTTCCAGCGCGCCAGCAAAAGCTAAAAAGCCATTCAATAACGCTGGCGAGTGAGCGAGTGTCGCAAAGAGGTTAGGAACCATACCGAAACTGCTTTGCAAATGAGCAAGAGTCACCGAGACAGTTGGATCAGGATGAGAAACAGGTTTAATACGACTCATAATAAACTCCTATTTTGTCCTAGGTTTCGGTTGATAGCTTACTGGATCGAGTGATAGGATTTGTGGTAATTAGTCTCTAATTAGGTACCGATCGTCTCAAATGGATCCTCTTTCAATTTTGTTGGCTCATACAGCACCGCGCGCATCCATGTTCTTCGCCGGCAACTTATGCGAAGCATCTTTGAGTGACGATTATCCTAAAGGCGGCCATCTGCACGTGCTTAAAGCAGGTAGCATGAAACTTTACCAAGATGCAAATGAGCCGCTGTTATTAACTGAGCCGACACTGATCTTTTTCCCGCGTGGGCACACCCATAAAATGGAGCCGCAAAGTGCAACAGGCTGTGATTTGGTGTGTGCGAATATTTCGCTTGGTCAAGGCAGTCAGTCACAGATCCAGATGGCGCTTCCCGACATGCTACTTTTGCCGCTTAAGCAGCAATCGCACTTCATGCCGCTGGTCACACTGCTTTTTACTGAAGCCTTCACCAAACAATATGGCCAAGCTCCTATTATCACCCGCTTGTTAGAAGCGCTGCTGATCTTGCTGCTGCGTTACATTGTCGATAACGGCCTTTGCCAGCAAGGAATTTTAGCAGGACTTTCCGACCCAAGGCTTGCGCGCGCCATCGGCGCCATACGTGAGCGAGCCGAAGAAAAATGGACCGTTGAAACGCTGGCAAAAGAAGCGGGCATGTCACGCTCGCGGTTTGCCGCCCATTTTCAAATGCTAACGGGTCTCTCCCCGCTTGAGTACTTAACGCAATGGCGCATGATGCTAGCTTGTCAGCAGCTACTACTCGGTGAGTCGATAGCTCAAGTTGCACTAGGTAATGGTTACAGCGGTAGCGCCACTTTTGCACGGGCGTTTGAGCGCGAATTTGGTATGCCGCCAGGGCGCTGGCTTAAAGCGCAGCGCTAGCTATAAAATCAGCACCTCGTCAAAGACATAGCACCTTTTGCCTTAACGCTAACTTAACTCAAGCTACTGAATTTTTGGTATTAAAAATTTCACGTTTAACTTTCGCCGATCTTCAGTGGGCTGCCAAATCTGTTGCTTTGTATCGCAAATAAAAAATTAATTGTGCTTTGCAAATACCAAATAGGACGAAATTAGACATCCTCATATATTAACCAAGTGGAAAATCCGCCTACACACACCACATTTACTTGTTTAATAAGGAAATTTATGGTCTCTTTAGTATCACTTTCCAAGTATCAAACTGTGTCGCTGTCTAATTTGTGCGCTTCAAAGTTAACCAAATTACAATTTGGCCTTGGCTGGGAGCCCATCAAACCAAAATCTGGCCTTATAGGACGGCTCTTTGCAGGTAAAAATGTGCTTGATCTTGATGCCAGCGTGGTGCTTTTTGACGCGCAAGGCGCGCACCTTGATACAGTTTGGCTGCATCAGCTTGTGTCACGGTGTGGCGCGATTTGTCATGGCGGAGCGAATACGCGACCCACAAATAATGATGACGATAACGAGTCAATTTTTGTAGATTTAGCAAAACTTCCGCGTGATGTGGAATGCCTTGCGTTTATCGTGCACAGTTTTTACGGTCAAACCTTTAATAAGGTTGGCCGAGCATATTGTCGGGTTACTGAGCAAAATGGCAACGTGCTAGCACAATTTGATCTTGAAGATCCGGGCACTTGCCGCGATATTTTGATGGCTTCAGTGCGCCGCTGCGACGGAGCATGGGAGTTTACCGCCCACGGCATGGCATGTAATGAAAACCTCTTAGAGAAGATGCTTGAACAAGTTGCCAGCGTGGTGCTTGACGAAGAGTAAGTCAAGGGTATATTTACCCTGAGCTCCACTGAAGATAGAATGCAATTAGTTGCGTGGACGTTACGGCATGCTAAAGCAATCAGCGTCCCGCATCCTTAGCCGCATGAGGCATAACCTGTTGTTTTGCTGGTGAAGATGTTTTGGCCAATTTTTGGACCAAAGAAATGTAAAATTGAGCAGAGGTGAAGTATGTCAATTTTTAAGCAGGCGCAAAATGCTTTTGCTGCGGGACGAGAAGAGCTAGC
>JBOFXO010000113.1:0-4752 GCA_051654185.1 Vibrionaceae bacterium
AAAACAAGCTCTAAAGATGATTTACGGGTTACTGGGTCAGTCTTGATCACAATTGAATTAGGTTTTAAGGCTTCTCCAGCAATGTATGGCTGTAATCTGTTGCCATCATCAAAGACAGCAAAGTGAAGGAACCCTGTGGGAGCGGTATCTGGGAGAGCCTGTGCTGCCGCACCGCCACTTGGATTTTCAAGTAAAGGACGCTGAAATCGCGGTGGCAATGGAGGAGGGCGAGCAAGTGCTTGTTGCCCACTACCTCCTTGTGCGCCGCTTGTGCTTGCAGCTGCTGCTGCGGTAGATGGCTGAGCTTGCTGCGCAGCACTTCGGCTATTGATTGCAGCAACAAAAGCCTCTATTAGCTGCACCATCAGGCACCGGCTTCCCTGCAGCTGCTAATATGCTATAGATAATCGAATCAATCCTTGTTACGCCTGTCGGAACAAGACCTTCAACTAATCGCCGATCAAGATCAAGTACACGGGCAAAGGCTTTAATAGCGCGTTGCCGGCAACGCTCTTGGCTGGATTCAGCACCGCCATGGCGCGGGGATTGCCGCTTATTTCAAGCATGGAAAACAAAATACCGCGCTGTCGAGAAGTTAATGGTACGGATGCTGCGGCCGGCGGCTGTCTGCGCGCGCGACCTTGGCTCGTTCCACCAGATGCCGCAGCTCCTGCAAGACTTTGCACCACCGCTCCGCCACCAACGCCTTGCTGCGGCACTGGGGCTTGCACTGCATTGGTGGCTGGGGTTTGCGGCGTATTTTGCGCGCTGGCAATCGGTACTCCTTGGCTGCTAGATCCAGCAGCTTGGCTTGCCGTGCTGCTAACAGAAGCGCCGGGCGGATTAATAGGGGTCACTATAAAAACTCCGTTAATAGAGACACGATTTTTTGTAACGTGCAATAGTTAAGTTTTTTATGCACAAATCACTTTTTTATCTTTACAAATTCATTTTTTAATTTATTGGTGCTTAGTACGCATTTTTATACAGCAATCCGTATAAATAAAACTCTGCCGATAAAGCCATTCAATATACTGGCGCAAACCCGTCATTTACTTACTTCTTTATGCTCAAACGCATCAAAATAAATCTGTTTATGAATGAGGCTTAAAGTATGACTCGCGGCGTTAGCACGAGCTCAATTTATTGCACAGAGCTTTTAGGCATTAAGCATTTTTTGCCGTCCATCATTTAACCGTTTCAACTCAAAAACCTTACAATTTTGTGATCCGCACGACAATTTCACATTATTTCTTAGTTTAAACTGCACGCAATTTTAGGCAGCGCCTGCATTGCATTTTAACTACCACATTTTAGCAACCATTGACGTAATAACTTCGCGGCAAACTGGCACAGCAAAAGCCCGTTTCATTGCCACGCTCGCTTTATTAAAAAATTAAAAACGTAACGCATTAATTGCTTACAACAAAAGACACATTGCAAATTATAAGAGGGCCGGATCATCGAATGGATAAACAAGAATTATTACAGCTCTTACCAGCGCATGCACAACAGATTGATAGGTTACTGTATTTAAAAAGCAATGCGAGCAAGCCGCGTATAGCAGTCTTTGGCAAATATAATCACGGCAAAAGCACATTGCTAAATGCATTGGTGGGCAAGTCAGTATTTAAAGCCGCCGATAAACGCGAAACCATTGAAAACAAAGAGCTGGAACAAGAGCAACTCATTTGGATAGACACACCAGGGCTTGATGCAGACGTACACAAGCAAGATGACCAAGCGGCCATTAAAGGCGCGTTTGAAATGGCGGACTTTTTATTTTTAGTTCATCAAGCGCAAGCGGGTGAGCTCGATAAATATGAAATGCACATTTTTGAGCAATTAGCGCACCAAGATAAAAATTATGGGCGAAGAATGTTCCTTGTTTTAACGCAAATCGATCAAAAAACGCCAGAGGACGTCGCTATTGTCGAAGAAAAAATTCGTCAGCAGCTACGCGCAAGCTTGAATTTGCGCGATTTAAAAATTATCCCCGTTTCAGCGCAGCGGTATAATCGAGGCATTGAAGAAGACAAAGCCGTCTTTTGCGAAAACAGCGGCATGCAAGCCTTGTTTTCTCTAACAAAAATTTTTGTTTCTGATATTGACGTTCTTCGGCAGCAAGAAATAGAGCACTTAAAATCTCAGCTGTTACGCGGTGTTGCTGTACAAAAAGAGACGCTAAGCGAAGAGTTAAACGCGTTACGCTCTGAGCAAAATAACGAACTACATCAGCTAAAAAAAGATGTTAAAACACTATCGGCTGAATTGGTTTAACTAAAAAGTCCGTGACAAAAAGAGGAATTTATTATGATTGAATGGTTGATCGGCGGTTTAATTGCAGCTGCAGTGTGCTCAGATGATTCAAAATCAGAATCAAGAAAAAGAAGAATTGCTGAAGAAATTGCTAAAGAAAATGCACAAATAAGAGCGCAAGCTTTAGAAGCTGCACGGCGGCAAAAAAGCTTTGAGCAAAACAAAGCTCACGCGCAACGTTTTATTAATAAGTATGCGCTCAACCTTTCTCCCCAAGCGCTTAAAATTTCACCTTTTGCCAACAGCGCACTTGAAAGTGAACGCAGAGAAGAAATTGCCATAGAAGCCTATCGCTCTAGCGCTAAATTTATTGAGCAATCCCAACAAATCGAGCAGACTCAAGCGCGGCTTGAAGCGCTTGCGCAGCTTGAAAATAAATTGACTCTGCTGTAAATACGGAAAAAAAGCTCACATGTCGAATAAGCACTTATTTTTGAATGCATTAAAAAAATTTGAGTCAGATTTTAAATATATTTACGATAAAGAGCAGGACTTAGTCGCAATAAAATCAGCGTTAGTTCAAGAATTAACTCAAGCGGGACAATTTAAGCAATTGCAGCTAAGTGAAGCGCATCCGTTGTTTAAATTAGCGCAGCAAATTAAATTGTCTGTCAAGCACGCCGCAGCGCTGTGGGACGCAAAGCTTGAAGAAGCGTCACCGATGCGCGCGCTCAGTGAGCAGTTTGCTGATCGCGTAATTTTACTCGTTTTTGGCAAAGTGAATGCGGGTAAAAGCTCGTTTTGCAATTATCTGACGGACTTATTTGCGCCAGATGAGATAAAGCGCTTTCGTTTTGAAAACGGGCAGGTCAAATATTTTGACGGCGCTTTTGCTGAAGGAGTGACAGAAACCACAGCGCAAATCCAAGGGGTTGAGCTTGGCTCAAATTTAGTGCTTTTGGATTCTCCGGGGCTGCATTCAGTAGCCTATGAAAACGGTGAGCTTACGCGCCGTTACACGGACAGTGCGGATGCCATTTTGTGGTTGACGCCGTCAAGCTCGCCGGGGCAAGTACAAGAATTGCACGATCTTAAGCTTGAACTTGAAAAGAAAAAGCCACTGCAGCCGATCATCACTAAAAGTGATGTTTTGATTGAAGATTATTGTGAAGATACGCAGCGATTTATCCAAAAAGTGAAAAATAAGCTCTTTGATGTGCGCCAGCTGCAAGAAGCCGATGTGCATAGCCGCGTGATAGCGCTAGGTAATGTTGATAACTTAAAAGAAGCGGTGTCGGTGTCTGTGCATGCTTATAAAGCGCTTGAACTCACATCAACCAGCGCATTGCAAGATGCGGGCTTACATCGGCTGTTTGAGCGATTAGTCGCGATAGTGGATGAAGCAAATCGGTACAAGGTTATCAAAGCGCAGCAGCAGATGGTTAACTTTTTAGACGCGCAAGTAGTGCACTCGCTAAATGAAGACATCATGCCGCAAATTCAAGAGCTGCAGCAGCTTTTACAAGCAACGAGCGTTCACTTACAGCAAAAACAACAAGCACTTACACAACACATAATTGACAATGTGTTATGTGAATTGCCGCAAATCATTGGCAAGCACATAGCGCAGCGCGACAAAAAAGCAATCAGTCTTGAGTTAAATCAATTCATTGAAAAACAGATCAGCATCACTTTGCAAGAAGAGCTATCTGGCTATGTAGGCGGCATTCAATCTGTAGCGGCTACGTTATCAGACGATAATTTAGGCAATTTTTGTGATATTACCATTGATGTAAAAGAGATCACTGAGCGAGAAGAGATAGGGAAAACGGCGAAAGCGACAGGTGCGGGAGGTGCTTTACTCGGCATGCTCATAGCCGGTCCACTCGGCGGCTTAATGGGGGGTCTGCTAGGAACGGCTGCTGGCAGTAAAACATTTACGGACGTTACGGTTCGACAAGAAACCGTTGGCGTGTCGTCTGAGCAAATGCTCGCGACCACGTCAAAGGCCATTCGTCAGCAGCTGCCGCAGCTGATTGGACAGGTATTTGGTGGCGTCGAAACCGCATTTGCGCCGCTGCAGCAATACACGCATTCGCTCTTCAGTGCAATTGAGGGCTGCGCTGCTAAAGTGCAAGCATTAAAAGGGTAAATTCAAGCGCGCTTGGCTTTGCAAAATAACTTACAGTGGTTTTTACAAAAGAGCTGGCTGTGGCTTTTTGCAAAATAACTAACATTTTCAATAGCTCAAGTTTTGCACGCTTTTTTGTCATTCAATTTTTTATGAATAAACGACAAAAAAGTTTGGCGCGCCGCTTCAAGGTACTTATTCAGCTAAAAGCAGTTCAAGCTAAAAACGGCGTTGTTGCCTAAATAAATGAACCTTAAGCCTTTGATGCAATCAGATCCTGTGGATACTAAACAGGAACCGTCATCAAATGGGCAAATCTAAGCATCGCATCACCAATTGGCCGCAGTATAACAAAGCGCTGA
>JBOFXO010000114.1:0-6669 GCA_051654185.1 Vibrionaceae bacterium
ATTTTGCCGGCGCGCCAGCTTTTAGCCATGCTGCTACCTTCAACGATGTGCAGAGGGTGCAGTTTTATACCATCGCAGCCGTGCGCCACGACTTGCTCTAACGTGCTGATATGCTGAGATAAATCTTCATGAGGAAATCCAATGATAAGATGCGTGCACACCTTGATCCCAAGCGCGCGTGCTTTTTGGGCAACCCTTGTATAGCAAGCAAAATCGTGGCCGCGATTAATGCGGTGCAAGGTGCGATCGTTGGCAGTTTGCAGTCCAAGCTCAAGCCACACTTCATAACCTTGCTCAATATAGCCGGCTAAAAGTGTTAGCACTTCATCGGGCACGCAGTCTGGGCGCGTGCCAACGCACAGTCCGACAATATCTGCCGTTTTTAGTGCCTCTTGGTACATGGCGGCTAATTTTTCAACTTCGGCGTAGGTACTGGTATAGGCTTGAAAATAGGCAAGGTATTTTTTCGCGCGTGCGAGCTCTTGTGCACGCTCATTAAGCTGCTGATGAATAGAGAGTTGCTTTGTGGTTTCATCGGCAAATGAGGCGACATTGCAAAAGGTGCAGCCGCCACGCCCTAGTGTGCCATCACGGTTTGGGCAGCTAAAACCGCCATGGAGCGTTAATTTATGCACTTTTTCGCCATAGCGGCGCAGCAGATCTTGGCCAAAAGTATTGATCAGGTGATGCAGCTCCATGAAATCCTACTTTGAAAAACAAATGCGCAAGGGCGTGCATCATAGCAAGCTTGTGACGATGGCAAAAGCTTAACGGGATTTATAAAAAGCAGTGTATGGAAAAAAGAGGGGGGTGAAATGCGCAGGCAAGCGCCTGCGCAGGTGGTGCAATTATTCGTCGAGGAAGCTACGTAACACTTCTGAGCGGCTAGGATGGCGCAACTTACGCAGCGCCTTAGCTTCAATTTGTCGAATACGCTCACGCGTCACGTCAAACTGTTTGCCCACTTCTTCTAGTGTGTGGTCGGTGTTCATGTCGATACCAAATCGCATGCGCAGCACTTTAGCTTCGCGCGCAGAAAGTCCCGCGAGTACTTCGTTGGTTGCCGCCTTCAAGTTGTTGATGGTGGCTGAATCCATTGGCAGTTCAAGCGTGGTATCTTCAATAAAATCACCAAGATGCGAATCTTCATCATCGCCAATCGGTGTTTCCATTGAGATCGGCTCTTTAGCGATTTTAAGCACCTTGCGGATCTTATCCTCAGGAATTTGCATACGCTCAGCCAGCTCTTCAGGCAGCGGCTCGCGTCCCATCTCTTGCAGCATTTGGCGAGAGATACGGTTAAGTTTGTTAATGGTTTCAATCATATGCACAGGTATACGAATGGTGCGCGCTTGATCGGCAATCGAACGCGTGATCGCTTGACGGATCCACCAAGTGGCATAAGTTGAAAATTTATAACCGCGACGGTACTCAAATTTATCAACCGCTTTCATCAGGCCAATATTACCTTCTTGAATGAGATCAAGAAATTGTAGGCCTCGGTTGGTGTATTTTTTGGCGATAGAAATAACGAGACGCAGGTTTGCCTCAACCATCTCTTTCTTCGCGCGTCGTGCTTTAGCCTCGCCAATTGACATGCGGCGGCTGATATCTTTAATGCGATCAACGTTAAGACCGGTTTCGTCTTCTACCATCTTAAGCTTTTGAATGCAGCGGCGGATGGTTTCGTCGTTTTGCTTGAGGCGCTCAACGTAAGGTTTATTGCTAGCAAGGGCGGCGTCAAACCATTTTTCTGAAGATTCATTGCCGGCAAACAGCTGGGTGAAGGTCTTCTTCGGCATTTTGGCTTGATCGATACAGATGCGCATGATGATGCGCTCTTGGGTGCGCACGCGATCCATTGAGTCGCGCATTTCGCTGACCATACGATCAAACTGCTTGGGAATTAAGCGAAATTGCTTGAAGACTTCCGCTAACTCTTCGGTTAACGCGACGCTGTTGCTGTGAAGGTGGCCGTTTTCGGCGATTGCCGCTTGAAGGCGATCATAGCTTTGACGCAGCTGAGCGAATTTTTCACGCGCAATTTCTGGGTCTATGCCAAGCTCTTCTTCAGTGTCGCAATCGTCACTCTCCTCGTCTAAATCGGCATCTTCATCGTCGAGATCAAGTTCTGTCAGCTCTGAGCCGATGTGAGTTGCCATTGGCAGCAGCTCTTCTTGGTTTGGATCGACAAAACCTGAAATAATGTCGGTCAAACGCAGCTCTTCTGCTTCAACTTTATCAAATTGATCAAGCAGATAAGAGATAGAAGCTGGATATTCAGCAACAGAAATTTGAACTTGGTTGATCCCATCTTCGATGCGTTTAGCAATGTCTATTTCGCCTTCGCGAGTCAGCAGTTCAACAGTACCCATTTCGCGCATGTACATGCGAACGGGATCGGTCGTACGACCAATTTCTGCTTCAACACTGGACAGTGCCGCTGCCGCCGCTTCAACCGCATCTTCGTCAGCGATGGCTTCAGACATCATCAATTCGTCGGCATCAGGCGCGGTTTCAACCACTTGAATGCCCATGTCATTGATCATCTGAATAATATCTTCAATTTGATCGGAGTCAACGATATCCTCTGGCAGATGGTCGTTAACTTCTGCATAGGTCAGATAGCCTTGTTCTTTGCCTCGTGCGACAAGAAGTTTTAGTTGTGACTGCGGATTTTGATCCATAGACGGTATCCAACTTTGGTGAGAGTGTAGGTGTGCGAAAATGCAAACCGGTATTTTAACATGGCAGCAAACTATTGACTAGCTCCTAGGCGGTTTCGCTTTGTAGCAGTCGCCATAACTGGCTGCGTTCGTTACTATTTAGACCGCCATTGCGATCTTTTTGTTGCAAGTTATCAATTTGTTGTTGGATCGAGCGCGCTAAAATTTTATCGAGCGCATCTAAAAATACATTGAACGCCGTTTCATCGTCCAAATGCAGATCCCAGCTTGCAAGCTTGATGATGATATTTTCGCTTGGCGTGCCGCGCCAGCATTCTAACAGCTGTCCTGTGGTGATTTGTGGGTTTTTATGCTGCAGCTCAACAATGCGATTAAATAGCGCCATATTGTCGATAGGCAGGTGCGTAAGCTGTGGCAGCTGCTCGGCAAAATGGGGATTTTGTAGCAGCAGTGCTAAGGCTGTGCGCATTGGGGTCTGCTTAATGCTGATATTTTGGGGCGCCCCTTGCGCGGCTGCTTGGGTAACCAGCTTTTTGATCTCATGCGCATAGCGAAACCCTACCCGCTCACCAAGCTCATGTTCAAGATGCTCGCGCTGCGCGCCTTGTGGCATTTTTTCAATTAGCGGCGTGGTTAGTGACATAAATTTGGTTTTGCCCGCTAAACTGGTGAGATCAACTTGCAAGCTGAGTGTGCTAAATAGAAACTCGTTGAGTGAAAGCGCTTGCGTAAGTCTTGCTTCAAAAGCTTCGCGCCCTTCTTTGCGCACCATAGTGTCAGGATCTTCGCCATCAGGCAAAAAGATAAATTTAAGCTGGCGACCATCACAAAGGTGGGGTAACGCTTGCTCCATTGCGCGCCAAGCGGCCTCTTTGCCCGCTCTGTCACCATCGTAACAGCAGATCACGGTCGATGTTTGGCGAAAAAGATGCTGCACTTGCTCAGCGGTGGTTGAGGTGCCAAGTGCGGCAACGGCGTAATCGATATCAAATTGCGCCAGCGCTACCACATCCATATAGCCTTCAACCACCAAAATTTTTTCAGGCTCGCGGTGCTGCTGCAGCACTTCATAGAGGCCGTACAGCTCGCGTCCTTTATGGTAAATGCTTGTTTGTGGTGAGTTTAAATATTTAGGCGTTTGATTGCCCAGTACGCGCCCGCCAAACCCGAGCACGCGGCCACTTTTATCGCGAATAGGAAACATGATGCGGCCGCGAAAACGGTCGTAGCGTCGCCCTTGTTCATTTTGTGACAGCATGCCTGCGTCCATGAGCGCTTGGCGCGCCGCTTCATCTGAGCCAAATTGGCGCAGCACCTGATCCCATTCATCGGTGATAAAGCCAATTGCAAAGCGTTTAGCGATAGCGCCATTTAGGCCGCGATTTTTAAGGTATTCTACTGCAGGCTTGCCTTTTGCTGTGCGTAGCTGTGCTTGGTAAAAGTTGCTGATCTGCCCGAGCAGCGTATATAAATCGCGTTTTTGCGTGCCTTTGTTTTGATCTTTCGCCACGCTGCTTGACGCTGCATTGTCGTCATATTCAATGGTGAGGCCTGTGATATTGGCAAGCTCTTCAATCGCTTCGACAAAATCAAGGTTGTCGTGCTCCATCAAAAAACTGACGGCATTACCGCTGATCCCGCAGCCAAAACAGTGGTAAAACTGCTTTTCGCGGCTGACTGAAAAAGACGGACTTTTTTCATTGTGAAACGGGCAGCAAGCTGAAAAATTGCGCCCTTGCTTTTTAAGCTTAACGCGCGCATCAATGAGCTCAACGATGTCGACGCGAGTGAGCAAATGATCAATAAATGAGCGAGAAATTCGACCGGCCATGCGTAAGGTCCTGCAAAAAAAAAGCAATCACAATAAGAATTGTGTTGATATGTGCTTTGTAACACGAGGAAAGTTACAATAAAAATCAAATAATATAAAAAGTAAAACCGCGCATGCAATGCATAAACGCGGCTTTTTGGGTGGAAAAGGCACTCTTAGGCTAAAAGAGCTTTAACCATTTGACTGACTTTTCCGAGATCGGCTCGACCTTGAATTTGCGGCTTTAGAATGGCCATGACGCTGCTCATCGCTTGCATCGACGTGGCGCCTGATTGGGCTACCGCTGCGCTAACAAGTTGATTTAGCTCAACTTCGCTGAGTGCACTCGGCATAAACTCTTCAAGCACTGCTATTTCTGCTAATTCAACGTCGGCAAGATCTTGGCGATTTGCCGCTTGATATTGGGTGACACTGTCACGGCGCTGTTTTACCATTTTTACCAAAACAGCCAAGATCTGCTCGTCATCAAGGGTGATGCGATTATCAACTTCTTGCTGCTTAATGGCAGCCATGATGAGACGAATCGCGCCAAGGCGCGCTTTTTCTTTCGCCTTCATTGCACTTTTTTGTTCGTCTTTTAAACGTTCAATCAATGTCATGCGTCTACCCAGCGATCAATTTAAATTTGCAATTAGTACATGCGTACGCGGCGGGCGTTTTCACGCGCCAATTTTTTCGCATGACGCTTTTTCGCAGCAGCTTTAGCACGCTTACGAACAGTAGTTGGTTTTTCGTAGCACTCACGGCGACGTACTTCAGACAACACACCGGCTTTTTCACAAGCACGTTTGAAACGGCGTAGAGCAACATCAAATGGTTCGTTTTCGCGGACTTTAATTACTGGCATATGCCTTTCACCTTAAGGGTTGTTGATTATTACTGGCGATAAATTGACCAGTATTGATTAAAAATGGTGCGAAATTCTAATCAAAGAGTAGGGGGGTTGTAAAGCTTAACGCAAACTAAATCACCATTCCAATTTTCATTGAGTTAAAAGCTGAGCGAATGCGGCTGCTATGACAAGCCTTTGCTGGTGAATTATAAGACGCAGCGGTAAGATTGCAGAAAAATTTTAGCACAGAGTTGGCTTGGTCTTTCTAGCCGTTTTAGCCATAGGGTAAAGGTTATGCGAATTTTGGGAATAGAGACATCGTGCGATGAGACAGGCGTTGCCATTTATGACGATGAAAAAGGGCTGCTTGCTGATCAGCTCTACAGCCAAGTGCAGTTGCATGCCGACTATGGCGGCGTAGTGCCAGAGCTTGCCTCGCGCGATCACATAAAAAAGACCATCCCACTGGTTAAAGCAGCGTTTGCTCAAGCGGGTATTACGGCGCGCGATTTAGATGGTGTGGCGTATACGGCAGGGCCTGGCCTTATTGGCGCACTTTTGGTGGGGGCATGCATTGGCAAAAGTTTGGCTTATGCGTGGGGACTGCCTGCGATTGCGGTGCATCACATGGAAGGGCATTTGCTTGCGCCTATGCTTGAAGATGAGCCGCCGGCATTTCCTTTTGTGGCGTTATTAGTGTCAGGAGGCCACACGCAGCTTGTTGAAGTAAAAGGAATTGGTTCATATACCATTTTGGGTAATTCTGTGGACGACGCAGCAGGCGAAGCCTTTGATAAAGTTGGAAAATTGCTGGGGATAGATTATCCAGGCGGCGCGCAGCTTGCTAAGCTTGCCGTGCATGGCGACAGTTTGCGTTTTAACTTTCCTCGGCCGATGACTAAAGTCCCAGGGCTTGATTTTAGTTTTTCGGGGCTAAAAACCTTTGCCGCCAATACTGTTGCAACTCACGGCCTTGATGAGCAAACTCGCGCTGATGTTGCGCGTGCTTTTGAAGACGCGGTGGTCGATACATTGGTTTTAAAATGTAAGCGTGCGCTGATACAGTGCGGCATGTCGCGCCTTGTGGTTGCTGGAGGCGTAAGCGCTAATTTGCATTTGCGTCAGCAGCTTGCGCAGACGCTTGCGCAGATGGGCGGGCAGGTTTATTACGCCCGGCCACAGTTTTGTACCGATAATGGTGCGATGATAGCTTATGCCGGTTTGCAGCGGCTTAAATTTGGGCAAAATGAGGGGCTGGGTGTGACCGTGCGTCCTCGCTGGCCACTTGATGAGCTGCAAGCTTAGCTGCGCTTTTGCAA
>JBOFXO010000115.1:0-2088 GCA_051654185.1 Vibrionaceae bacterium
CATCAAGCAAGGTTAAAGATTCTTGCTCATTTGCCGTGCGCACGCAGATATTGCCAGAAATCTTTTCTAGATCAAACGCATGCATCGGTTGACCTAGCTCTAACATCACATAGTTGGTGATATCAACAATCGGATCAATGCTGCGAATGCCACAGCGGCGCAGCTTTTCTTGCATCCACAAAGGCGTTTGCGCCTTGATATTAACGCCATTGATGGCGCGGCATGCGTAGCGAGGGCAAGCGGCTTTATTGGCTACGGTCACTGTAACGGGCGTTTTTTCGCTAGCGGCAACTGTTTCAATGAGCGGCTCGTTCATCGGCAGTTTATTAAGCACGGCGATTTCTCGCGCAATGCCGCGCAAGCTTAAACAGTCAGCGCGGTTTGCTGTCACGTTAAGCTCGATAGTGAAATCGTCAAGTTGTAAATAGTTGCGCAGCGAGGCGCCAACCGGCGCATTCTCTTCTAGCTCGGTAACCCCTGGCAAGTCGCAGCCCATGCCAAGAGTGCCGAATGAGCACAGCATGCCATGCGATGGCAGGCCGCGCAATTTAGCGGGTTTAATTTTCAGCCCATCGGGTAAAACGGCGCCCACAAGTGCTACAGGCACTTTTAGCCCTTCGCGGCAGTTAGGCGCCGCGGTGACGACATCAAGCAGCGCTTCGCCGCCGACATCAATTTTTGTGACGCGCAATTTATCTGCGTCAGGATGCTGCGCGCATTCAACAATGTGGCCTACCACAACGTCGTTAAACTCGCCTGCCACCGGATCTTGGGCGTCAACTTCTAAACCAATCATGGTGAGCTGATGCGCCAGCTCTTCTGTGCTCAGCGCTGGGCTTACCCACTCACGAAGCCAAGATTCACTAAATTTCATGAAAAACTACCTCTATGCCTAGTTAAATTGTTTCAAAAAACGCAGATCGTTTTCAAAAAATGCGCGTAGATCATTAACGCCGTAACGCAGCATAGTTAAACGCTCAACCCCCATTCCTAGGGCAAAACCAGAATATTTTTGTGGATCAATATTGACCGCGCGCAGCACATTAGGGTGGATCATGCCGCAGCCAAGTACTTCTAACCATTTGCCATTTTTGCCTTTTACATCCACTTCTGCGCTAGGCTCTGTGAAGGGAAAAAATGAAGGGCGAAAACGTACTTCGAGATCTTCTTCAAAAAAGTGGCAAAGAAAGTCGTGCAAAATGCCTTTTAACTGGCTGAACGTGACATTTTCATCAACGAGCAGCCCCTCGATTTGGTGAAACATCGGGGTGTGGGTCTGATCGTAGTCATTGCGATAGACGCGGCCAGGCGCAATGAAGCGTAGCGGCGGCTTTTCTTGCTCCATGGTGCGAATTTGCACGCCGGAAGTATGGGTGCGCAGCATCAGCTCAGGATTAAAAAAGAAAGTATCGTGATCGGTGCGCGCAGGGTGGTCGGCTGCAATATTTAGCGCATCGAAGTTGTGAAAACTATCTTCAATTTCAGGGCCTTGCTTAACAGTAAAACCTAAATTGCCAAAAAATTGCTCAATGCGCTCAATGGTACGGGTTACAGGGTGGATCGCGCCGCTGCGCTCTAGCGCACGTCCTGGCAGTGTCACATCAATTGTCTGCGCGCTAAGTCTTGCGGCAAGCTCGGCAGCGTCAAGAGCGCTTTTGCGCTCATTTAATGCTTGCTGTACAGCTTGTTTTATCTGATTGATGGCAGCGCCTGCTTCGCGACGCGTTTCAGGTGAAAGCGAACCGAGTTGCTGCAGCTGAAGTGTCAGCAGTCCTTTTTTGCCAAGGTAGTGAACTCGCACTTCATCAAGGCCTTGCGTGCTGTCGCACTTAGCTATTGCCGCGGTAGCCTCTTGGAGGAGGTGGTCTAGTTGCTGCATTGTTTCCTCTGTGTGATCTTTGTTCTAAAGCGCTAGAAAGAAAGTGGTTATAGTAAAGAAAGCGCGCACTAATTCCAAATTGAAAACGCAGTTAACCATTTAAATGGTGGTATGTTTTTGCTTATTGACATTTTTTGCTGTTATGCGCCATTGTGAATGATAAATTTTATCCACCCGCAAATTTAACTTTGTAACCTTGTTTTTCAAGC
>JBOFXO010000116.1:0-8221 GCA_051654185.1 Vibrionaceae bacterium
GTTATAAGTTATAAAAAATTTTGTGAAAAAATCAAAAAAAATTGAAATAACCGCGCAAATAGAATTTTACTTAATGAGAACGTGATACACTCAATAAAGGTCGTCTTATTATTAAATTTGGTGAGGATTTGTTATGAAATGCCATCGGATCAATGAGTTGGTTGAGCTTTTGTTGCCTGAGTGGCAAAAAGAGCCCGATCTTAATTTGCTGCAAATGTTAGTGAAACTCGCAGACGAAGCAAAATATTCGGGTGAGTTGAAAGATCTTACTGATGATGTGCTGATTTATCATCTCAAAATGCGCCATCGCGATAAAGATGAGATGATCCCAGGGCTTGCAAAAGATTGTGAAGATGATTTTAAGACTGCCATTTTGCGTGCGCGTGGCGTGATCTCTTAAAATTTATTGTGATAAAAAAGCCATGCTTTGCATGGCTTTTTGCTTTTGCTTTTTTTGCGAAATTAGCGAGTTCCGTACACAACGATGGTTTTGCCGTGTGCCGAAATCAAGTTTTGCTCTTCGAGCAATTTTAAAATGCGGCCAACAGTTTCGCGTGAGCAACCCACGATTTGTCCGATCTCTTGACGCGTGATTTTGATCTGCATGCCGTCTGGATGGGTCATGGCATCAGGCTGTTTTGCTAAGTTAAGTAGCGTTTGCGCAATGCGGCCGGTAACGTCTAAAAACGCTAAATCACCCACTTTTTGGCTAGTAATTTGTAGGCGACGTGCCATTTGCGCAGAAAGGCGCATTAAAATGTCTGGGTTAACTTGGATCAGCTGACGGAATTTTTTAAATGAAATTTCAGCAACTTCACATTGGGTTTTCGCGCGAACCCACGCAGTACGCTCTTGCGCTTCTTCAAATAAACCAAGCTCGCCAATAAAACCGCCTTGGTTGAGGTAAGAGAGGATCATCTCTTTGCCTTCTTCATCTTTGATCAAAACCGCTACAGAACCTTTAATGATGTAGTACAAGGTTTCTGCTTTTTCGCCGGCATGGATCAGCGTGCTTTTTGACGGGTATTTATGAATATGGCAGTGCGAAAGAAACCATTCTAGAGTTGGGTCTGCTTGTGGTTTTCCTGGTACCATAAATCTTATTCCTCTGTAATTGTGTCTGAATTAAGCCGAATATTTGTCAGCCTGCAGGCAGGTTTGGATGCTGTGCATCTAGTGATCTTGCATGCTAATAGAGAGACTCATTTTCTAGGAATGCAGTTTATATTGTTTTGCTTGCAATTGCTTGAACAAGAATCTATTGGTCATTCTAGTTAATTGACAAAACGCGAAAAAGATCACGCAAATCATCATATCGCTAGACAAATTATTGTGCCATGGGGGCGAGTGTTAAATTTGTGGGACTAGATGGAATTTTGCAGGTGTGATGAAGCTCGCAGTTGCGCGCTGTGCGATTTTTGTACAGCCTTTTTTTATGGTGACTTTTTCGCCTAAAAGCGAGCGCATTGTCTGCCATAAAGGCGATTGTTAGCATTTTTCGCTATTACTACAGTAAATATTCGGGTAAAAAGTGGCGATTTTCGCCACTTACAGACAACTAAATTAACCGCCGCGTGATTTTACAGCTGCGAGCGTAGCTGCTGTTCCATTTCGTCGAGCTCTTCTTGCATGGTCATCCATTGCGTTTCTATTTCTTGTAATTTGCCTTTTTCTGCCGCTTGATCACGCAGCAGCTGCGTTAATTGCGGCTTATTTTGCGCCTCATAAATAGCAGGCTCTGCAAGGGCAAGTTCTATTTTTTCAAGCGCGGCGTTACATTTGTCGAGCTGCTGCTCTAATTTATCGATTTGCTTGCGCAGCGGCGCGGTTTTTTGCCGAAGCTGCGCTTCTATCTGGCGCTGCTCTTTGCGTGGTACTTGGGCGCTAGCGCTTGTGGCTTTGTTGTCGTTATTTAATGCTTGCTGCTGCTTTTGACTGTCGAGCAGCCACTTGTAATAGTCATCTAAATCGCCATCAAAGGCGGTGACTTGTTTGTTATCAACAAGGTATAAAGCATCGGTCGACATTTTTAGCAAGTAGCGATCGTGGCTGACCATCACCATTGCCCCTTCAAATGACTGCAGCGCAAGTGTCAGCGCGGTGCGCATGTCTAGATCGAGGTGGTTAGTTGGCTCATCGAGCAGCAGCAAGTTGGGCCTTTGCCAAACCAGCAGCGCTAAAACGAGGCGCGCTTTTTCGCCGCCTGAGAAATTTTCAATGCTAGAGAGCGCTTGATCGCCAATAAAACCAAAGCTTCCTAAAAAGTTGCGCAGCTCTTGCTCGCTAGAAGTGGGCGCAAGCAGCATTAAATGTTGCAGCGGCGTTTGATCATCGCGCAGCGTTTCGAGTTGATGCTGGGCAAAATAGCCAATTTTCACGCCCTGCGAATAGGTGATGGTGCCGGTGGAAAATGGCAGCGTTTGTCCGGCTAACAGTTTGATCAGCGTAGATTTTCCTGCGCCATTTTTACCAAGCAGGCCAATTCTGCTACCAGGGACAAGGTTTAGAAAAATTTTATCAAGCACCACATGGTCTTGATAGCCCACGCTGACTTTATCTATGTTAAGAATAGGATTTGGCAGTGCGGCGGGCTTGCGAAATTCAAAATTAAACGCGCTATCTAGCTGAGCAGGAAGCACTTTTTCCATGCGCTCGAGCGCTTTGATGCGGCTTTGCGCTTGGCGAGCTTTGCTTGCTTTATAACGAAAACGGTCGATATAAGCTTGCATGTGCTGCATTTGCTGCTGCTGTTTTTGATACTGCGCTTGTTGCTGCATGATTTTTTGCGCGCGCATGGATTCAAAATCGGAATAGTTGCCGCTGTATTCGTTAAGCTTTTGATTTTCTATATGAATAATACGGTTGACCACCAGATCGAGAAAGTCGCGGTCATGCGAGATCAAAATTAAGGTACCGCGATAATTTTGTAGCCATT
Organism: Vibrionaceae bacterium; assembly: GCA_051654185.1. Taxonomy (GTDB): domain Bacteria; phylum Pseudomonadota; class Gammaproteobacteria; order Enterobacterales; family Vibrionaceae; genus Enterovibrio. The sequence continues at coordinate 2,936 of JBOFXO010000116.1, forward strand.
TTTCTAACCAAATTAAAGCGTTAAGATCTAAGTGGTTGGTTGGCTCATCTAAAAGTAGTAGGTCTGAGCGACAAAAAAGCGCCTGTGCCAAGTTAAGCCGCATTCGCCAGCCGCCAGAAAATTGGGTTAAATTCCAGTTAAACTGCTCAGCGCAAAAGCCTAGCCCGTCGAGCAAAACAGCGGCGCGCACTTTCACTTTATAACCATCAATGACGTCCATTTTTTCATGTAGCTGTGCAATTTTAGTCCCGTCTTTTTCTGCCTCAGCTTGTAAGAGCTGCTGCTCAAGCTCACGATATTCTCTATCACCATCAATCACATAATCGATAGCAGAGCGCTCAAGAGCGGGCGTTTCTTGCGCAACCCACGCAATTTGCCAGTGCGGCGCAATATGCAGATCGCCGCCATCAAGCTGCAGTTCGCCTTTAAGCAGCGCAAACAGCGACGATTTGCCGCAGCCATTTTTGCCGATAAGTCCCACTTTATTGCCAGGCTGGATGGTTGCAGATGCTTGATGCAGCAAAGGTTTAACGCCACGTAACAGATGCAGATCTGAAAAAATGATCATAAAAAGCTCATGTTGCAAAGAAAATTGTGGCTGTTATATCACGCTTGTCGCTTAGTCGGTACAACCGTTTTGCATGATTAGGTTGGTTGCGCGCATGGCTTTTGTGTATGATGTTCGGCCTAATGATCATTGGTCGCGAATTGGTTTGGGAGTGGAAATGGCAATTACAAAAGATATGGTGGTAAGCCTTGCTTATCAAGTAAAAGATCAAGATGGTGCATTGGTGGATGAGTCTTCTGCACATGCTCCGCTGCAGTACTTGCACGGCTACAACAATTTGATTGTGGGCCTAGAAAATGCGCTTGAGGGCAAAAAAGCCGGCGAGAGTTTTTCTATTACTGTTGAGCCTGAGCTTGCTTACGGTCCTTATTTAGACGGTTTAGTGCAGCGCGTGCCAGCAGAAGTTTTCCAAGGCGCGGATGAGCTTGAAGTAGGCATGCGTTTTATCGCTGACACCGATCAAGGCCATCTTCCTGTTGAGATCACAGCCATTGAAGGCGATGAAGTGGTTGTGGATGGCAATCACATGCTAGCCGGACAAACTTTAAGCTTTGATGTGACAGTTGTCGATGTGCGTGAAGCGACTGCCGAAGAGTTAGCGCACGGGCATGTGCATCAAGCGCATAGCTGCTGCGGTGGACATGGCCACAGCCATGATGACGACCACGAATGTTGTGGCGGCCACGGGCATGCGCACGACGGTCACGAATGCTGCGGCGGTCATGGACACGCGCATGATGATCATGAGTGCTGCGGTGGTCACGGCCATAAAGAAGAAAAGCCAAAAAAAGAAGGCTGCTGCGGTAGCTGCCATTAATTAACAGTGGCAAATCTTCATATAGAAATCAGGCGCTTATGCGCCTATTTTTTTTGCGATTTTTTTGTGGTTTAGTAATGCGGTGGGGGCGTTTCTTCGGTAATGCTCGCAAGCTGCGATGGCTGAACTTCATTGATCTTGTTTGCAAAAAATCTCAGTTGCACGGTCAGTTTATCGATGAGATTTTGCTGCTGGCTTAGCGCATCGCTTAACTCTTCTACCGCCGTTTCTAAAAATGACACTTTAATTTCTAGCTCTTCTTGCCGTTTTGACCATTGTGCGTTGTTGCTATTGTCCATTGCTGCTCTCTTTATTGGGGTACCAAGCTTGAGCAACACCGGCAGATGTACCCGCAACGACGCGCCCTAAGCTGTCAAGTGCGACATCATACACGATAGCAACCGGAGGATAGGTATTTGATTGCCCTGTCGTATTCCAGCTGTCAAGTTTTGTACCATGCTGCGTGAGCCAAAATTCAACAATCCCGCTAGGCATGCCGGCGAGTAGGTATTTTCCATCATCAGAAAAGCGCGCGCTGGTGTAGTTGGTAAAACGGCGAAATGAGGCCAGTTTGCTTTGTTTTTCGCCGTCACTAAGGCGCCAAATAAAAGCGTTATTTTCGCTGTCGCCAGTAAAGGCATAGATCCCTGTGCGATGCAGCGCGACTTGTGAAACGCGCGCCGGATGAGAGAATTTATGCACGATTTGTCCCGTTTGCGTGTCCCACAGGTAGGCATTTTGATCATTTCCGCCCGATAATACGTAGTTGCCGTTCGCCGAAATCGCCACTGTGTTAACTTTTTCTTGATGGGCAAGGAACTCCAGCCGTTTTCCTGTCCCTAAGTCAATGTATAATGCTTTTTTATTGGAGAGTGCAAGGATCACTTTCTGGCCATTACTGCTGATATCGACATCACGGATCAGGCCGTCGGAGATGGACCATAATCCATCAGCTTTGCCTAAGGCTAAGTTCCACACGGCAAAATTTTGTGACGTTGCGGTGATAGCATACTGATTGTTATCAGAAATTCGGCTAGTGACTACAGTGTGGTGTTGTGGGTCTTGATAACCGAAGTCTGCAAGTTTTTTGTGTTCGCTCAAGTCCCAAACAGTGATACCCTGCAGATGGGAAGCTAACAGGGCAAATCGACCATCCCTACTCAAGCTAAAACTGGTTACCCCTTCAGGTTCTAGCTGCCAAAGCTGAGCTTCTTTAGTATAAAAGCAGCCAAAAATTGTTATTACACTCAGAAATAAACAATTTTTGTAGGTAAGTTGGCGGATCACGCTTGTATTCCTTGTGGTTGCCTTCTAACAATATACCATTGAGTATATTGGCTTTTTCAGATTTCGCAGGAAACTGCGTCAATGAATTAAACAAGATCATAATCGATGGAGTTTGCAATGAAATCAGTGTTCAAAATTTCGCTACTGGCTGCAGCTGTTGTTTTTGCTGCTGGATGCCAAACCGAAGAGAAAAAAAATGATGCAAAGATGGGCGTGCAAGCAAGCGCGTCAGCAGCTGTTGTACTGGATAACGATGATAAAAAGGCCGCTTATGCGATCGGTACATCACTAGCACAATACCTAAAAACAAATTTAGAGCAACAAGCGGCTTCTGGTCTAGAGCTTGATGCTCAGCTCGTTTTACGCGGCGTGCAAGACACATTTGTTGATAAATCACAAATGACGCCAGACGAAGCGCAAGCGGCGTTACAGGCTCTAGATGAGCGTGCTGCTAAGATCATGGCTGAGAAAGCCAAAGAAAAAGGCGAAGCGGCTAAAAAAGCCGGTGACGACTATCGCGCGAACTTTGCTAAGTCTGAAGGCGCTGCGACAACTGAGTCGGGCTTGATGTACAAAGTCGCTAAAATGAGCGAAGGCGAAAAGCCAAGTGCAACTGACACAGTGGTTGTGCACTACAAAGGCTCTTTAGTTGATGGCACTCAGTTTGATAGTTCATACGATCGTAACAAGCCTGCCTCTTTCCCGCTTGATCGCGTGATCCCAGGTTGGACAGAAGGCGTACAGCTGATGTCTGTTGGCTCTAAATTCACTTTTGTTATTCCACCTGAGCTTGCTTATGGTGACCAAGACTCTTCTGTGATCCCTGCTAACTCAACGCTTGTGTTTGAAGTTGAGCTGCTTGAGATCCAAAAGGCGAAAGCTGCAGATGCGGCGTCTGCGCCAGCGGCTCCTAAAGAAGCAGCTCCAGCAGAAGCGGCACCGGCAGAAGCGGCTCCAGCTCAAGCGGCGCCTGCTGCAAGTCAAGCTGCTGCGACAGAGTAATCAACAAAAGCGCTACGCTGTGGCGCTTTTGGCTTTAAAAAAGTGCTCGTTTATAACGGGCACTTTTGTTTTGTGCCGGCGAGATCAGTTGGCAACTTGCAAAAAATTGGCAAGTAGCTCATGCCCTTGCTCGGACAAAATGCTTTCTGGATGAAATTGCACGCCAAACAGCGGCAGCGTTTTGTGCGCAATGGCCATGATTGCTTCAAACTCGCCATCTCTTTCGCTCCATGCGCTGATGGTAAAGCACTCTGGCAGCGACACAGGCTCTACAACTAGCGAATGGTAGCGCGTCACTTGCAGCGGATCTTTCAATTTTAAAAAAAGCCCTTGCCCGTTATGTTTGATCAAACTTGTTTTGCCGTGCATCGCTTGTTGCGCGCGCACCACTTTTCCCCCAAAACTGCTCGCGAGCGCTTGATGGCCAAGACAAACGCCTAAAATGGGCATTTTCCCAGCAAAATATTTAATGGCATCTAGCGAAATTCCCGCTTCGTTTGGCGTGCATGGTCCTGGCGAAATAACAAGATGCGTTGGCGCCATGGCTGAAATTTGCTCAAGGGTGATCTCATCATTGCGTTTTACCACCACATCTTGCCCAAGCTCGCAAAAATAGAGATATAAATTGTGCGTGAAAGAGTCGTAATTATCGATAAGTAAAATCATGCGCTTGTCTTATACAAATCAATACGGGCAAATTGGTAGCGCTATTGTGCCTGCAGGTAGCGCTGTGCGCTAATACTTTGTGGCCAAAAATTTTGTTTGATCCCTTTTGCATTGCATATGAGATGCAGAAAAAACTTGAAATCCTATACAGTTAAATAATCTTTAGTGAGATGTGATGTGAGGGGCCTGTGGATAAAAAGAAGTATATTCGTGCTTTTCATATAGGTGGTTCGCTAGAAACAGCGCTCAATGGCAATTATCGGCTTAGCGCTACCGAAGTTATTCGTGAAGCTGCCGCAATCACGAATCGCCATTTTTGGCTATTTTGTCCGGCGATTTTTGCTTATCTTACGGTGAGTTTGCTGGTTTTTTTGCTGGCATTCACTTTGCTGATAGATCCTGCATCAAATTCCATGCAGCAGCTTATTGCCGATAAAGTTGTCACCAGTGAAATGAGAGCGGTGATGGCTGTATCGGCGGCCATTTCAGTGGTCATCAGCGCGCCCTTATATGCCAGCGCTTGCCTGATGGGTTTAAGCCATTCACTTGGGTTGATGAGCCGGCTTAAAGATATGCTCAGCCGTAATTATGCTTGGTTTACTATCGCAATAACCATGGGCGTTATGCAGCTTGTTGAGTACGCCGCCGCGCAGCTACTGCCTTTTGCCGGTACTGTGCTAAGCGCGCTCTTTTCGATGTCTGTGCTGCTGATCTGCGAAAAACAGTTGACCCCCTTTTCGGCAATTTTGATCTCGTGCCGTGCTATTAGCAAAAAATTTGTACCGATAGCCGTGATTTATCTGCTGCTGCTTGCGCTGTTTTTTATCGGTTATTTGACCGCTGGCCTTGCGCTTATTTGGATCTTGCCCTTTATGTTTAATCTTAAAGGGGTGCTGTATCGCGAAATGTTTGGCGTAGGCATTGAAATTGTACAAGCGCCGCAAGA
>JBOFXO010000117.1:0-1027 GCA_051654185.1 Vibrionaceae bacterium
CAATTTACAGCCCAATAAACGCAATGCCCGCAGCGGCTTTTTCAGCGCTTCAAAATGGCGTGTCACTTGTGATTCTGAGATTTGCAAGATCAACCACTCATTGCATTGGCGTGGCAATTGGAACAGGGCAAACAGCAACCAGCGTTGAAAATCATGTTTTAACAAGCTTTGACTACTCAAAGTCACGCTCACTGGACAAAGCTGCTCTTGCCGATTTTTAAGCCACTGCAAGGTTTGCTCTATCACTAACCGATCGAGTTGTAACAATAGCCCAGCTTTTTCCGCCATCGGTATAACAATCGCCGATTGCAAGGCTCGCCCTTGCTCATCAGGTAAAAAGCTCTGCATTTCATATTGCAGCACCAACTGCCCTTGAGCTTGCATAATGGGCTGCAAATAAAACAGCAGAGCTCGCTCTTCAAGGCGGCGATTGATCAAGGTGCGCCAACGCACAGTGCCTTTGTTCGTGTGCTCATCATTTAACTGCTTTTCATACAAGAACCAGCCATTATGCCCCTGCAAACGAGCACTCTTTAATGCTAACTCCGCTTCTTCTTGCACTTTGAGTAAGGTATCTTGCGCTTGATAGCACACCGCTCCTAAAAACACCGCATTATCTTGCGTTACCTGATCTGGCCAATGTAACCGTAGCAGGCTTTTTAGCAGCTGATTGGCACTATCGACCATTTCGCTTTCCGACATGTTAGGCAGCAACACAGCAAACACATGGCCAGCATAACGGGCTTGCAAGGCGCCGTTGTATTTACGCACAAAAGTAGCAATACTGGCGCTGGCCTCTAACAGTAGCTCTTGCGCTTGGCTGTCGGCCTGCACGGCTTCTAACTCCTCAAGGCAGGCCAATTCAATGAGTAATACCCCACCGCTCATCATCCGCGCTTCGATAATTGCGTTTTCGAGCCGATTGTCAAAGAACAGTCGGTTACCAATCCCCATTGTTTTATCGACAAAAGCGTTGCTGCGAATGAAGTTATCAAAGCGGCTACGCTCTTTGCGGGCATCGGTTAAC
>JBOFXO010000118.1:0-2161 GCA_051654185.1 Vibrionaceae bacterium
TGATGATATAAGGGTTTATAAAATTTTTTAACCAATAAAAACGGCCACTTTAAGTAGCCGTTTGTTTTTACGCGAATTGATAGCAAATGTTATTTTTTGCTTTTCTTTTCAGCTTTAGCAGGCTGCTCAGATTTTTTCACGATCACTGTTGTGCCTTCAACGGTTTCGCCTTCTACAAAAGGTTTACCGTAGTAAGAGGCGAGCAATACATTTTTTAGCTCAGCTATCAATGGGTAACGTGGGTTTGCACCCGTACATTGGTCATCGAACGCTTCAACAGCAAGGTGATCCACTTTGGCTAGAAAATCAGCTTCTTTAACGCCCGCAGCTTGAATTGACAGCGGGATATCAAGCTGAACCTTCACTTCTTCAAGCCATGTGAGTAGGCGCTCAATTTTTTGTGCGCTGTTATCAGAAGCCTTTGCTAAGCCTAGGTGAGTGGCAACTTCAGCATAACGGCGACGCGCTTGTGGGCGGTCGTATTGTGAAAACGCCGTTTGCTTACTTGGGTTGTCGTTAGCGTTGTAGCGGATCACGTTTGAGATCAGCAGCGCGTTAGCAAGGCCGTGTGGCAGGTGGAACTCTGCGCCGATTTTGTGTGCCATTGAGTGACAAACACCTAAGAAAGCGTTAGCAAACGCGATCCCAGCAATAGTCGCCGCATTGTGCACTTTTTCGCGCGCAATCGGATCTTTTGCGCCATTAGCGTAGCTTGATGGCAGATATTCTTTAAGCAGTTTTAGCGCTTGTAATGCTTGACCGTCGGAATATTCGTTAGCTAAAACAGAAACATAAGCTTCAAGCGCATGCGTTATCGCATCATAACCACCAAAGGCTGTGAGCGATTTTGGCATGTTCATCACAAGGTTTGCGTCGATGATAGCCATGTTTGGCGTGAGCTCGTAATCTGCCAGCGGGTATTTTGCGCCCGTTTGGTCGTCAGTCACAACCGCAAAAGGTGTCACTTCAGAGCCTGTGCCTGATGTGGTAGTGATACAAACCAGCTCCGCTTTTTGTCCCATTTTAGGGAACTTGTAGATACGTTTACGGATATCCATAAAGCGCATCGCAAGCTCTTCAAAGTGCGTTTCAGGGTGCTCGTACATTACCCACATGATTTTGGCCGCATCCATTGGTGAGCCGCCGCCGAGTGCTAGGATCACGTCTGGTTGGAAGCTGCGCATAGCGTCGGCGCCTTTGTTCACGATAGACAAAGTCGGATCGGCTTCCACTTCAAAAAAGGTGTGGACGTCCATGCCTTGCGATTTTAAAAGGCTAATAACATCATCAGCATAGCCGCTGTTATACAAGAAACGGTCTGTTACTAAGAATGCACGTTTTTTGCCTTGTAGATCGCCAAGTGCGACTGGCAAGCTGCCACGGCGGAAATAGATAGATTTTGGAAGTTTATGCCACAACATGTTTTCAGCTCGTTTTGCTACGGTCTTTTTATTGATCAGGTGCTTAGGTCCAACGTTCTCAGAGATAGAGTTGCCGCCCCAAGAGCCACAGCCTAACGTGAGCGATGGCGCTACGTTAAAGTTGTACAGATCGCCGATCCCGCCGTGAGTGGTTGGAATGTTGATCAAAATACGCGCTGTTTTTAGCTTGTCGCCAAAGTAGCGGATACGGTCTTGGTTGACGTCTTGGTTGGTGTAAAGGCCAGATGTGTGGCCGATCCCACCAATTTCTACCATGGTTACCGCTTGGGCAACTGCGTCTTCAAAGTTGTCAGCGCGGAATAAGCCTAGGGTTGGTGAGAGTTTCTCATGGGCAAAAGGATCGCTGTGAGACACTTTGCCAAGCCCTTCACCCACAAGCACTTTAGTATCTTCAGGCACTTTGATCCCAGCCATTTGCGCGATAGCCGCTGCAGGTTGGCCCACGATTTTAGCATTGAGTGCGCCATCGATAAGCAAAACTTTGCGCACTTTGTTCGCTTCGTCTTTGCTTAAAACGTACGCTTTGTGTGAAGCTAAACGCGCTTTAACTTCATCGTAAACAGAGCTTACGACGATTGCTGCTTGCTCAGAAGCACACACTACGCCGTTATCGAATGTTTTTGACATCAAAATAGAAGCAACTGCGCGCTTAATGTCGGCTGTTTCATCGATAACGACAGGTACGTTACCTGCGCCTACGCCGATAGCAGGTTTACCTG
>JBOFXO010000119.1:0-3983 GCA_051654185.1 Vibrionaceae bacterium
CCTTGCATTAAACCCAATCAATGCAGCTGTTCACCAAAGAGCAGCAGAGCACAGCTGTGCAATTGTTTGGCAAACCACGTTAAATGCCATGGAGGTGCTCGCAGATGCTGCTATTTGCATTGAAAGCCATGCGCTAGAGCAAACACTTACAGCAAGACAGTCCCTAAAACAAATCAAATTTCGCCGTCCTGTTGCACCTATTGCCGCTAACGCTCAACCGCAGCGGCAAAGTTGCGCAACGCAACCTGATGCTGCTGAGCAGCAAAATGACCTAGTAACTCAAAACAATAACGACGCTGTGAAACGGCGGCTACTCGATCTTATTAAGCACTCGCACTATCACTTTAACCCTAGTGACTACACTGAAAACCGCGCAAGGCTCAAACAAAATTGGACTCTTTGCTACTATCAGGGCACAACTCCTGCCCCACAAACGATGCCAACCCAAGTCAACATTGAGTATGAACGCCCAGGAGATAATACATCGCCTTGCTATGCCGATTTCTGGCAAAATGGTTATGATGGGGAAGACGGTCAACTGGCACTAATTGCAAACAGGCTCACCTTCAGCGCAGATCATGCAATGAGCAGCCGTGCTCGTCCCTTACAACCTCTGCCAAAAGAAACTCAGTCTCTTCCCCAAATATTTAGCGAGGGGGTAAGCATTTTACACCTTTGTGACGAAGCTTTAGTTATCCAAGCCAATAATGGTCAAATACTCGGTTTTGCCAATTTAGACTGATGCTTTTCGCGCTAAGTATTACCTAAAAGCGAAAAAACAAAAAAACCTCACTTTGCACACACCGCAGCGGTTAGCTATGGGCGCACAAAACGTGAGGCTGTTGTGCCTTTTTACATGTGGGAGAATGCTTGCCAAAAGATAGTCACACTAGCCAGCATAAAGACTACGCCGCAAGTTGCGTCAATATAAGGGGTGAGGCCAACCATGCGTTTTTGCATGGCCTTGGTCGTTAATACCCACGCTAAAGAGGCAAACCACAAAAAGGAGACCCCACCGATCAAGATCACTACGCTCACTTTACCAGCAACAGACATGCCGACAGGAATAAAACTCGATAACAAACTGATAAAAAAGATAAAGGCTTTAGGGTTTAAAATATTGGTCATAAACCCTTTGTAAAAGGCTTGGCGTTTGCTCGTGAGCTGCGTATTCGCGTTTGTCGCAAGCTGCGGCGGTAGTTTCCAATTGGTAATGGTTGACTTTAACGCACAAAAGCCAAGATAAAAGAGATAACTTGCGCCAACCAGCTGCAGCTCTAAAAAGATCAGCGGGTGGTTTTGAATAAGTAAACTAATACCTGACAAGGTAAATGTAAGGTGAAGAAAGATCCCGCAAGTTAAACCCGCGGCAATCAAAACGCCCGTTTTGCGACCGTAACGGCTCGCGCTTTGCATGACTAGCGCAAAATCAGGACCTGGGCTCATCAGTCCGATCAAATGTACGCCAACCAATGTCACTAAAATTGAAATTTCGCTCATAACTACCTCGCAGAAAACTCATGCAGTATGGCGAAAACCAAAGGAATTGTCTTGCAAAAAATAGAGCTGCGTCTCAAAAATTACACAAATATTGGCTCACAGCAAAAATCCTCAAAAATAACCATTTTCATGCAAAAAAACACTCGGCTACCTATGAAAAACCTTGCTTAGTGCAAAAAACAGTAAGCCAAAAACGGCGCCGAGCCAGTGTGTTTGATAAGCAATTTTTGCGGCAATTAGCTCTGTGATATAAGAGTTATCTTGTTGATATTCAATAAATAATTTACAAAGCAGTCCAAACACACTTAAACTTGCCAACAATTTTTGTGGCCAAAAAGCGCGCAGCACACACCACACAAAAAAACCATGCAATACACCAGAAAGCCCCGCATACCATACAAGCGAGCTTGCAAGAGTAGCAAGACCAATCGAAAACATCAGCAGCAAAAACAAGTACATAATTGCACGATTACCACTGCTAGGCGCAAAAAGGATCAGCAGCAGCGCAAGCGCCCCTAGATTGATCAAAGCATGCGTGAAATTGGTATGAGTGAGGTTTCCCGTCAGCAGCCGCCACCATTCACCCTGTAAAATTAAAGATTTATCCCAAGCAAGCCATGCGTGCAGCGCCGGCAACTGCGCAAGCATGACTAAAAACGTCATGCATAAAAAAAAGGGAACGCGCGACATACGCTAGTTGCCGCGTGGCGAGGACTGCAAATACTCCTCATCGCTGATCTCCTCAAGCGATAACGCAAAACTTTCGCCGAACGTTTGCATAAAATAGCGAGTCGCTGGGCTTTCACGCTGCGCGAGCGTTTTTGCGACACGGCGCTTAGCATGCTCAAACTCACGGTTGCCAGCACAGATCTCTTCTAAACATTTCAAATAAGCGCAAATCACATCGGCTTGTTTTACAAGGCGATAATCATCCGCATTGGTCGCATCGCCACTGATCAGCGGCAAATAATCATCGCGAAACTCTTTTGGCAACATGCCGAGCAGCTTATCTTCAGCCACGGCTTCAATTTTTTTATATTCTGCAGCGATGGCAGGATTGTAGTATTTGATGGGTGTCGGCAGATCACCTGTGATCACCTCGCTGCAGTCATGAAACATCGCAAGCAGCGCTACGCGCTCAGGAGAATAGTGACCACCAAACTTTTTGTTTTCTATTAGCGCTAACGCATGCGCAACAAAGGCAACTTGCAAGCTGTGCTCTGAGACATTTTCTCGCGCAACACTGCGCATCAAAGGCCAGCGATAGATTAATTTCATACGCGCAAGGTGAGCAAAAAAATGACTGTGTGGCTTTGGCATGCAAACTCCATTAAAAAAGACTCATACAGCCTTAAGATATCATGCTTTTAGCCATAAAAAAGGCCAGCAAAGCTGGCACTAGTTTTATTTGGCAATGCGTTGGCTAAAGTTCGATCCTGTCGCGATTTTTTTCGATAAGTTCAGGGCCAAATCCTTTAACCTGATCTAACGCATCGATTGATCCAAATTTTCCATGCTGCTTACGATATTCGATGATGGCCTGCGCCTTTTTCTCGCCCACGCCAATCAATTTTTGGTCAATTTCTGCGGCATCTGCAGTATTGATATTAATTTTCACCGCTTGCTCTTGCACTTGCGGCACGCTTGGCGCCATCTCTTGGCTCGCGAAACTTAAAGGCACAATTAATGCAGCAGCAAGCCCAGCAAAGGTTAATGATTTGAGCATAGTTATCTCCTTTATTAAAAATGCAGTTAAATTTTAGATGCATGCTTTAACAAAACGTAAAAAATCGCCGCACTAGCAGCGATATTTTTATTTTACTCTTTAAAGAGAGTCACTTTTGTATCAGCGCGGCGCCTACGCACATAAAAAAATAACGCGCTTTAAGCGCGTTATTTAGCATCACTTAGCGAGCATATTAGCTTTGTGAAGCTAGCAGCCTTGGCGAATAAACAACGTCAAATTCATTTTTAAGATCTGACAACAAGGCTTCAATTTCACTGCTCGATAGCACACGCTGCACGCGCTCTGCTAAAAGCTGTTTTAAATCAAGATTGCTAGGGTCAGCAGGTGTAACCTTATCTAGCGCAATCACAACCACATCACCGTTTCGGGCGCGAGTAAAACCATAAGCCTGCCCCTCTTTTTGCGCTTTTAGTGTAAAAGCAAAAGCGGCAGGATCGGCGTCATAACGTTTTACATCTTGCGCTGCGGCAAACTCATAGCCTGATTGCTGCTGCATTTTTGACTCGCCCTGCTCTAACTCTTTGACCATACCAGCGGCTAATGTTTGCATCTGCTCAGCGGCTTGCTTTTGCTGCAGCTGCAGCGCCACTTTGCTAGCCACTTCAGCAAACGGCAAAACTTCGGCGGGACGATGCGCTTCAATGCGCACCACAGCAACATGCTCAGGCGCAATTTCGATCAATTCAGAATTTAAACCATTGCGAACATCTTTTAGCTCAAGCGCTTGGCGCACACT
>JBOFXO010000120.1:0-4084 GCA_051654185.1 Vibrionaceae bacterium
TCATTCTTGACATGTGTAGCTCTGCAGCCTTCATTATTTTGCCCGTCTTAATAGGTTTTACTGCTGCACGTGAATTTGGTGGCAATCCATATCTTGGCGCAACGCTTGGCGGGATTTTAACGCATCCCGCACTGACCAATGCATGGGGTGTAGCTGCTGGTTTTAACAGCATGGACTTTTTTGGCATTGAAATTGCCATGATTGGCTATCAAGGAACGGTTTTTCCCGTATTGCTTGCTGTGTGGTTTATGAGCTTTATTGAAAAGCAGCTGCGCCGCGTGATCCCAGATGCAGTAGATTTGATCTTGACGCCATTTTTAACGGTGATCATTTCTGGTTTTGTGGCGCTATTGCTGATTGGTCCGGCTGGGCGTATGCTCGGTGATGGGATCTCGTTTGTACTAAGTACAACCATTGAACAAGCGGGATGGTTGGCCGGTTTGCTATTTGGCGGACTCTATTCGGTCATTGTGATCACTGGGGTTCACCACAGCTTTCATGCGGTTGAAGCGGGTCTTTTAGGTAATCCTGCAATTGGCATTAACTTTTTGCTGCCAATCTGGGCAATGGCGAATATTGCGCAAGGCGGCGCTTGCTTGGCCGTGTGGTTTAAAACCAAAGACCCAAAAATTAAAGCGGTGGTGCTGCCGTCTTCACTTTCAGCTTTGCTTGGCATCACTGAAGCCGCCATTTTTGGCATCAATATGCGCTTTGTAAAACCATTCATTGCGGCATTGATCGGCGGTGCGCTAGGTGGTGCGTGGGTTGTTTCGATGAAAGTTTATATGACGGCCGTTGGCTTAACAGGAATTCCTGGATTAGCAATTACTCAGGCAGGCTCGCTACTTAACTACATCATTGGCATGGTGATTGCGTTTGGCTCTGCTTTTGTTATCTCATTGTTGCTCAAATACAAAACGGATGCAGCACAATGAAGCGCGTAAAGTCGGTTGAAAGCGTGCTGCACGCTGTAATGCAAGGTCAACCAAAAGCTTTGGCTGATCGCTATTATCCGCAGTGGCACTTAGCGCCCGTGACGGGGCTGATGAATGATCCTAATGGCTTTATCTCGTTTGATGGCCGCTATCACCTTTTTTATCAATGGAACCCTTTTGCTTGCGATCACACCTATAAATGTTGGGGGCATTGGAGCTCGGTCGATCTGCTGCAATGGCGACATGAGCCGATTGCACTGATGCCTACTGCAGAGTACGACCTTAATGGCTGCTACTCGGGTTGCGCTGTTGATAATGGTGGCGCACTGACTCTCTGTTATACCGGAAATGTAAAGTTTGCAGATGGTGGTCGCACAGCTTGGCAGTGCTTAGCTGTGCAAAATGCTGCAGGTGGCTTTGATAAATGCGGGCCTGTTCTTGCACTGCCACAAGGCTACACGGGCCATGTTCGCGATCCTAAAGTGTGGCAGCATGAAGGAAAGTGGTACATGGTTTTAGGTGCGCAAGATCAGCAAAAACGAGGCAAAGTTTTGCTGTATTCTTCGCCTGATCTAAAAGAGTGGAGCTTTATTTCAGAAATTGCAGGTAACGGTATCAATGGATTAACTGAAGCGGGCTTCATGTGGGAGTGTCCAGATCTGTTCGCTATCGATGATACTTTTGTTTTGATCTGCTGCCCTCAAGGACTTGCGCGTGAGCCAAAACGTTTCCTTAATTCCTATCCAAGTACTTGGCTGAGTGGAAAATTTGACCATGCTACTGGTAAGTTTAACCATGAAGCACTTTTTGAGCTGGATGCAGGCTTTGAGTTCTACGCTCCACAAACGCAGCTTGCTCCTGATGGAAGACGGCTTCTTGTTGCTTGGATGGGTGTACCTGAGGGTGAGGAGCTATTGCAGCCCACTCTTGCTTGTGGTTGGGTACATCAAATGACCTGTGTGCGCGAACTTACATTCGTGGATAACAAACTTTATCAAAAGCCTGCCCGTGAGCTGCAAAATTTGCGAGAGCAGCGTCTAGGCTGGAGTGGCATGGCAGATGATGCGCCGGTTATTGCCGCGCAGCGCTTAGAGCTGTCTGTTACCCCTCAAGGCAGCCTGCAAATGGATTTTTCAGGTGCTTTGACTTTGATATTAAGTGAAAAAGGGATCTGCTTGGCGCGTAAAAGTTTAGCCAATGATGAAACTCATTACCGATACTGGAGTGGAGCGGTAAAATCGTTGCGCATTTTTTGCGACAGCTCCAGTGTGGAAGTGTTTATCAACGATGGCGAAGGCGTTATGAGTAGCCGCTATTTTCCACAACATCCAGCCTCTATCACTTTTGCTGGGCGCGATGAAGTTACCCTTGAGTACTGGCCGCTACGCGCTTGCATGGTAGAATGATCTTTTTCATGATGGATTTTGCGTGAAAAAGGTAAAACGGATAACGATTAATGATGTAGCAGAGCTTGCGGGCGTGTCAAAAGCGACCGCAAGCTTGGTTTTAAATGGGCGAGGCAAAGAGTTACGTGTTGCGCAAAAAACATGCGATCGGGTGCAAGCGATTGCAAAACAGCTGCGTTATAACACTAATATCCATGCTCGCTCTTTGACTTTATCCCGCAGCGATACCATCGGCTTAGTTGTTCCTGATATCACTAATTATGGGTTTGCTGTTTTTGCTCATGAACTTGAGCTGCTCTGCCGAGATGCGGGAGTGCAGCTGCTAATTTCTTGTACCGATGAAAATCCAGAGCAAGAAACGACGCTAGTTAATAATTTGATCTCAAGGCAAGTTGATGGTCTGGTTATTGCGTCAAGCATGCACAATGACGCTGACTATCAAGCGCTTAAAACACAATTGCCCATCTTGCTTTTTGATCGCCATTTAAATCATAGCCAATTACCGCTAGTGATCACCGATTCAGTCTCATCCACCGCGCAGCTGATCCGCTCTGTTGCGCCTCGTTATCGCGATGAATTTTATTTTTTTTGCGGTGAGCAGCGATTATCGCCAACTCGCGATCGCTTACAAGGATTTATCCAAGGCTTGCAACAAGCTTCGGTTGAATTAAAACCAGAGTGGATCGTTCATGGCAATTACCATCCTAATTCTGGCTATGAAATGTTCGGTGAATTATGCGCGGCGCTCGGGCGTCCGCCAAAAGCATTATTTACCGCATCATGTGGATTATTAGAAGGCGTTTTGCGTTACATGGTTGAACATAATCTGTTGGAAAGTAAAATCTATTTAGCAAGTTTTGATGATCATTATTTGTATGACTCTCTTTTTATACGCATTGATACTATTGCACAAGACAATCACTCATTAGCATACAACTGCTTTGCTCTACTTAATAAAATGATAAACGGGCAGTCGCCGGCTCAACTGCAACACTACCTTCCAGCCACTATAAAAAAACGGCATTCCTGATAAATACAGCTTTATTTGCTGGTTTTTGCGGTTGTTTTTTTCCGAAAAATCCAACTAGCAGAGCGTTGTTGTTCACATCAATTTTAGGTAAGTCTTTTTCCTAAAGGGCCTTGCATTGAAGGTAGAGTAGATCGCTAGATAAGGAAGCCCGCGCCCTACTCTGCTTTTATCGAGCAGCGCGGAAAATCTCGCCGTTAACAGCGAGGAGGATCCAATGCGCTTAATCCCCCACTCTAATTCGTGTACAAAGTGCGCATCTTATAGATAAATTTGCTGATTTGTCTGATTTAGCTAACCTTAAACTGATGATTACCACATTGGTCCTATGACGACATTTAGGTTAGAAAAATTTAACCAAAGAGCAACATCAAGAGCTCAAACAGCTTTACTGCTTTGCTTGCAAATAGCTCTCTTAATTTAGCCAGCGCTGAAAATGGCAACCGAGCTTATTTGTCATGGATAAATTAACGCTCAAAAAACAGTTGCGCTCTTAATGCACCACATCAGCGGCCACACCAATTATAAAAAACGCTTATTCAGCATCAAAGCCAAGGCAGGCTTGCTGCTTTACGCAAACAAAAAAGCTTTCCAGTTACAAGTACAGCTTTACACACTTAAACGGTTGAATAAACAATGGCGAGGATATTATGAGTGATGCACAGAAAAAGAAAGCCACAACTAGCTCTACTTCTAGCGGTGTAAAAACAGTTAGC
>JBOFXO010000121.1:0-4519 GCA_051654185.1 Vibrionaceae bacterium
CTGATTTGCTCAGTTACAACCGTTTTATTGAGGTCATGCCGGCAGCCTTAATACCGCTGTGCAGTTACTTTGCCAGCCTCAAAAGTGACCCAACGGGTATCGAATTTATTGATTCAACAAGCATTAAAGTCTGTCATAATTTGCGCATTAATCGCCACAAAACATTTGCAGGACTCGCGCGCAGAGGCAAAGGCTCCATGGGTTGGTTCTACGGTTTTAAGCTGCATTTAATTGTTAATCACCAAGGCGGGATTGTGGAAGCTAGGATAACGCCAGCCAATGTGCACGATACAAAACCTGTGAACAAAATGGTGCGTGACGGCATGGATAAACTTTATGGCGATAAAGGGTATATCAGTGAAGCGCTTGCTAATGAGCTGCTGGATCAAGGCGTTACATTGGTAACAAACGTACGTAAGAACATGAAAGCAAAGGCAATATCTTTATGGGATAAAGCGATGCTGTCAAGGCGCTTCATCATAGAAACCATTAACGACCAATTAAAAAATATCTCGCACATTGAGCACTCTAGGCACCGCAGCGTGTCTGGCTTTATGCTCAACATGATTGCTGGTCTGATTGCTTACCAATTGCGAGATAATAAGCCACAACTGAATATCACTAACGCAGAGTTTGATGCTATTGCAGTTATGGCCTGTTAAACCGAATTCAGGTTAGTTAAGGTAAAAAAGTGCCTTGCATTATATTGAACAAGCGCGCATCAACGAATAGCTAACGCGTACTTAAAAAAGCTTGATAACCGCGCTGCCACTCCATTTGAAAGGCTTGGCCGTTATAATAGCGCGAGCAAACCCCTTGATATTGAATTCCTGACACACCTAAACTGTAGGCATTGTTTACATTGCAATATTTTGCTAAACCGTCGCGATAACCTGCGTCATATTCACTGACATTGACCGCTTGTTTTTCATCACCGAGTCTTTGCAAGGCGGTAAGCGTTTTAGATGGAATACCGCGCTCACCGTCGCGAAGCCCCATCTCACGCCAGCGCATTTCTTTTGCAAGCAAAGCGCTGTCACTCCCGCTGCTGCATGCCGCAAGCAGCAAAAAAAGACCAAATACAACAATTCGCTGTAACATGCTTCCCCCAATTTCGCACCACAGTGCGTTTTTAGCCTGCTAGCTACACGATAGAGCAAGGCACCAATTTGCCGGCCAGCTGCTCCCAATCATGCACGATGAAGGTTGGCGATGCAGCAAGCGCGCCGCAGCTTTTCTTGTGATCTAACCAGCAACTGTCGATGCCAACGTTATTTGCGCCTTTAATGTCAGAATCAAGGTTATCTCCCACCATCAGCACGCGTGATTTATTAAAATCACCCATGAGATCAAAAGCATGCTCAAAAATGGTGCGATGCGGCTTAGCAACACCAACAAGCTCAGAAACCACAACAAACTCAAAAAAATTATCTAGCTGCGTATTTTGTAAGCGCAGCTGCTGAATATCGGCAAAACCGTTGGTGATAATGCCAAGCTTGGCTTTTTGCGCAAGTTTAGCCAGCGTATCTTTCACGCCCGCATAGGGCTGGCAAACTGCAGCCATTTTTAGTGAAAAACGCTCATTTAGCTCTAACGGAGAGACATCTAGCTTATCGCCCCACTCTTTGAAACGCTCATATTGCAGCGTTCTTACGTCTATCTGTCCATCTTGATACTGTTTCCACAAAGGACGATTAAGCGCTTCATACTCTGTGTGATCTTGCTCAGTAAAATTGATGCCAAATTCGGCGAAAAGCTGAGTTAATCCGCGAAAGGCATCGAAGGCGAAGAGAGTGTCATCCGCGTCAAATAAGATCCAGTCATAGTTCATTTTTTTCTCCACGACACAAGCGCTGCGCGCTAAATCATATGGTGCAATTGTACATTACAGTTATCAATCAGTGAGCTTTGTAAAACTTTGCTATAAAAAAGCCCACATAAATGCGGGCTTTTGCTGTAAGTTGAAACAATTACTGTTTTTTAGTAAGACGCTCTTTAATACGCGCAGCCTTACCAGAACGATCACGCAGATAGTACAGTTTGGCACGACGTACTGCACCGCTACGTTTAACGACAATACTTTCAACTACAGGTGAGTGAAGTTGGAACACACGCTCAACACCTTCACCGTTTGACATTTTACGTACAGTAAATGCAGAGTGTAGACCACGGTTACGTTTTGCAATCACAACGCCTTCATACGCTTGTGAACGCTCGCGGTCACCTTCTTTTACTTTTACGTTAACAACAACCGTGTCACCGACTTTAAATTCTGGACGGTCTGTTTTTAGTTGCGCATCTTCAAGCGCTTTGATGATATTACTCATTTTCAATAACCCTAGAATAAACTGATCCAATATTACTTAGATTGCTGTTCTTGAATAAACTCAGCCAGCAATAATTTCTGTTCGTCAGTCAGAGCTAGGTTTTCCAGAAGCTCTGGTCTTCTAAGCCAAGTTCTTGCTAACGACTGCTGCATGCGCCAGCGCCGAATGACGGCATGATTTCCGGACAAAAGTACTGCCGGCACAGCCAAACCATCGAGCACTTCAGGACGCGTGTAATGTGGACAATCGAGCAGGCCATTAACGAAAGAATCTTCTGTCGCTGACGCAAAATCGCCAAGCACGCCCGGAATAAAGCGCGCTGCGGCATCAATTAACGTCATTGCCGGTAGCTCGCCGCCACTTAACACAAAATCGCCAACAGACCACTCTTCATCGACTTCAGTAGCAATAATGCGCTCATCAATCCCCTCATAGCGGCCGCAAATTAAGATAAGCTTGTCGCAACTTGCTAACTCTTCAACGCCCGCCTGATCAAGCTTTCGCCCTTGTGGAGAGAGATAAATCACTTTTGCCCTGCCGCCTGCGGCCTCTTTAGCAGCGTGTATGGCATCGCGCAAAGGCTGTACCATCATCAGCATGCCAGGACCACCGCCGTAAGGCCGGTCGTCCACCGTTTTGTGTTTATCGTGCGTAAAATCGCGTGGATTCCACGTTTGAACACTCAGCAGCCCTTTTTTTACTGCTTGGCTTGTGACGCCAAAATCAGTAATAGCTTGGAACATATCAGGAAAAAGGGTGATAACACCAACCCACATCTTGCTGCCCCTTGCGCTTTCAGGCTTAAAATCCAGGATCCCAGTCAACTTCGATCCGTAGTGCAGCTCTATCAATATGTTTGATAACTTGCCCGTCGATAAACGGGATGAGCCGCTCTTTTTGGCCAAAAGCATCTTTAGGTGTTGCCGCCACGACTAACACATCGTTTGAGCCGGTTTCAAAAATATCCACCACTTTTCCTAGCGCGTAATTTTGCGTCGTGACAACTTCCATCCCGACCAGCTCACGCCAGTAAAACTCATCCGCAGCCAACTGTGGAAGCGCATCAGCACGCACCGCAATTTCAACATTGGCAAACACCATTGCTTCTTCGCGCGTGTCGATGGTTGAAAATTTTCCAACAAATCCTTGATTGTGACGCTTCCAATCTTCTAATTGAAATGGCTGCCACTGACCGCGCACCTTTAAAAACCAAGGTGAGTAGTCAAAAAGGCTTTCGGCACTCTGCGTGAAAGAGAAAATTTTCAGCCAGCCGCGGATCCCATACGAGGCGCCGAGCTTACCTACAACGATCATCTCTTGCTCACAGAGCTGTTGTTCTTTTACAACTGACATCAATCAATTACGCAGCTTTTTGTGCGTCTTTGATAAGCTTAGCAACGCGATCAGAAACATCTGCGCCTTGGCCCAACCAGTGGTTTACGCGATCAAGATCAAGACGAAGTTTCTCTTCTTTACCTTGAGCGATTGGGTTGAAAAAACCTACGTTTTCAATAAAACGGCCATCGCGTGCTTGACGGCTGTCAGCTACGATAATTTGATAAAATGGACGCTTTTTCGCGCCGTGACGTGCCAAACGAATGGTTACCATGTCGTCCTCTTTTGCATTACTTAATTAATAACCCCGTGTTAAACACCGAGGTCTCGTGCCAAAATAAGCCTCGGAATTCTACGCTTTTTGCGATTGAATGCAACGTTTTTAACCAAATAGCCTTGAATAAAGCGTTAATGGCGCGCTGCAGCTGCGCAATACCATGCGCGTTACATCATTCCACGTCCCATCATCCCTTTCATGCCACGCAGCATGTTTTTCATTCCGCCGCCTTGCAGCTTTTTCATCATTTTTTGCATCTGAGTAAATTGCTTTAGCAGCCGGTTAACATCTTGCACTTGCGTGCCTGAGCCTGCGGCGATGCGCTTTTTGCGTGAGCCTTTAATAAGATCAGGATTGGCGCGCTCTTTGGGTGTCATGGAGTTTATCATCGCCTCCATTTGCACAAAAATTTTATCGTCCACTTTATTTTTGAGATCATCAGACATGTTGCTCATGCCTGGCAGCTTATCGAGCATGCCCATCATGCCGCCCATGTTTTTCATCTGCTCAAGTTGATCGCGAAAATCTTGCAGATCAAAACCGCGTTTTTCTTTGAATTTTTTAGCCAGTTTTTCTGCTT
>JBOFXO010000122.1:0-1136 GCA_051654185.1 Vibrionaceae bacterium
ACCTACCCTGCGCTGCTTGGTCTTACGCCGGCAAAAGAAAAAGCGCAGCAGCTGGTCGATCACGCCCTGCAGATTTTGGCAACCATTCCTTACAACACCAGCTTGCTTGAACAATTTGCTCGCTACATTATTGCCCGCCAGAATTAGTCATCATCTTATGAAATTTGACATTAAAAAGTACCCAACGTTAGCATTAGCTAACACCCCACAAGAGCTGCGCTCGCTGCCACGCGAAAGGCTTGCGCAATTGTGCCACGAACTGCGCGACTATCTGCTTGCCTCAGTGAGTAATTCAAGCGGCCATCTTGCTTCAGGCCTTGGCGTTGTCGAGCTGACAGTTGCTTTGCACTACGTGTACAACACCCCCTTTGATCAGCTGATTTGGGACGTTGGCCACCAAGCTTACCCGCATAAAATTTTGACAGGACGACGCGAGGCGCTGCCGACCATTCGCCAAAAAGGCGGACTGCATCCTTTTCCTTGGCGAGAAGAGAGCGAATTTGACGTGCTTTCTGTTGGCCACAGCTCAACGTCTATTAGCGCGACGTTAGGACTTGCTATCTGCAACCAAAAAGAGGCGAATGGCAAAAAGGCCGTCTGCGTGATTGGCGATGGCGCGCTCACCGCCGGCATGGCTTTTGAAGCGCTCAACCACGCAGGCGATGTGCGCCCTGATCTACTTGTGATCTTAAACGACAACGAAATGTCGATTTCGCAAAATGTCGGCGCGCTCAACAATCACTTAGCGCAGCTGTTATCGGGCGATTTTTATAAATCTATTCGCGAGGGAAGCAAAAAAATTCTTTCCAATGCGCCGCCACTCAAAGATCTGCTGCGCCGCACCGAAGAGCACCTTAAAGGAATGGTGGTTCCTAGCACGCTATTTGAGGAGCTTGGATTTAACTATATTGGGCCGGTGGATGGCCACAATGTCGAAGAGCTGTGCAAAACGCTTAAAAATATGCGCAAGCTTAAAGGCCCACAGATCTTGCATGTGATGACCAAAAAGGGCAAAGGATATCTGCCAGCCGAGCACGATCCGGTGCGTTATCACGCAGTGCCCAAGTTTGATCCCGCCGGTAATGAGCTGCCTAAGCCTAACCATGCTAACCCGACATTTTCCGATGTTTTTGGCC
>JBOFXO010000123.1:0-1982 GCA_051654185.1 Vibrionaceae bacterium
TTGGATGTTTGACGTAGATGGAGCTCGGCAGAAACTAAACCGAGCATATGGCACTTTAACCAGTCAGAATTAAATGGAAAGAGCACTAGGAACCCTATTAGGAATAGGCTTACCTAAGATTGATTTAGGCAACAACGCCCTTTTTACCTAAAAAAAACAGCGCAATATGATGCGCTGCAAAGTTCGTGTCATAAAAGAGATTGCCAGTTTTAACGAGAGAAGATCTCATTTGGCGAGAAAAAGTAGTTGATCTCACGTGCAGCCGCTTGCAGCGAATCGGCACCATGCACAGAGTTGTGGCTTTTGCTTTTCGCATAATCACTGCGCAATGTCCCACAATCGGCATTTACGGGATCAGTGCATCCCATAAGCTGACGATAACGGATCACTGCATTTTCACCCTCAAGCACTTGCACCATCACAGGCCCTGAAGTCATGTAGGAAACCAGCGCGGCAAAAAATGCCTTGCCTTGGTGCTCAGCGTAAAACCCCTCTGCCTGCTCTTTCGTCAAACGCACCATTTTAGCTGCAACGATGCGTATTCCCGCCGCCTCAATACGCTGATAGATAGCACCTAGCAAATTGCGCTCTAGTGCATCAGGTTTTACCATCGAAAAGGTCTGTTCTATTGCCATGCTCGCTTCCTTACATTTGTGAGATCAGGAAATTGCGCCGTAACTTATGGCGCGCGTTATCATTGATGTCCTTTTTCTTCCTCAAGCAAAATACGCGCTAACGTTCTAACGCCCATGCCGGTTGCACCCACGCCCCATTTGTCGCTGGGCGTTTTACGATAAGCGCCCGAGCAGTCAAAATGGAGCCAGCCGTGCCGATAGTCTTCAACAAAATAGGACAAAAAGGCCGCAGCCGTGCTGGCACCTGGCGAGTATTGACCTGAGGAGATATTAGATAAATCGGCAAAGCTCGAAGGCAACATTTTGCGATGAAAATCTTCAAGCGGCAAACGCCAAAGTGCTTCATTTTCCGCTTGTGCGGCCGCCTGACTGCGCGCAGCAAGCGCGTCGTCATAACTAAACAAGGCGTGATAGTCGTTGCCAAGCGCAGCTTTTGCAGCGCCCGTTAAGGTGGCGCAATCTATCAAAAGTTTTGGCTTATATTGCCCCGCATACAATAACCCGTCAGCCAGCACAAGGCGCCCTTCAGCGTCAGTGTTGAGCACCTCAACCGTTTTACCATTTTTATAAGTGATTATATCGCCAAGCTTATACGCACTGCTCGATACCATATTTTCTGCGCAGCAGAGGATCAATTTCACGCGCGCTGACAGCCCGTTTGCGATAGCAAGCGCAAGTCCGCCTGTGATCAGCGCAGCGCCTCCCATGTCCGACTTCATCGCATCCATGTAATTAGAAGGCTTTAAGCTGTAACCACCCGAATCAAAAGTGATCCCTTTACCAATCAAGCACGCAAATACAGGTGCATCGCTATTGCCAGTAGGATTAAAATCAAGCTGCAGCATAACCGGTTTATTAACCGAGCCGCGTCCTACCGTGTAAAGACCATTCCATCCTTGCTCAACCAGATCGGCTCCCGACACCAGTTTGTAACTCACGTGCTCAGAATTTTTAGCATTTTGTTTGATAAATTCTGCTGCGCGCGACGCTAAGTGCGCAGGCGTTAGCGCTTCACCACTCTCGTTAGTGATTTGGCAAACCCAATCCACGATAGCAATACGCGTAGCTAGCACATGCTGCGCTGCCGCATCAAGCACACTGTAATCGAGTGCAAATTTAAATTTAGCGCCGCGCAGCCCTTGATACAGTGCCCAGCTGTTTTCCACATCCCAGCCAGACCCTGTAAGTTGCAGCTGACGAAGTCCCTGCGCGTCCAATTTTCTGCCCGCTTGCTGAATTTTGCCTAAATTATCTGCAGCAGCATGGATCAAGACCGTCTCTTTAGCAAAAGAGAGCAACGCATCCTCGCCCCACACAGCGCAAGCTGGCTCATTGGTTAAATAAACC
>JBOFXO010000124.1:0-1119 GCA_051654185.1 Vibrionaceae bacterium
CAATGGTTAGGCGAGCATACTCTTGAGAATTTTATTACCGGCTTAGGTGTTGTTGTGAATGATCCTAGCCGCACTCATCTGCGCCGGATGGGTGACGGATTTGCGCTATTAGCTGGGCAAGAGTTTTTTTCTGGATCCACTGCGATTTGTAACCCACAAGATCAATTATTAAGAAATCTTTCTCCTGAAGACAATGATACATTTAGCCGCGCACTCAATGGGCTAATAGTTGGCTCACAAGACCCTTTTATCAAAGAGCTGAATGAGCGCTGGGGAGCGCAAGGAGAGAGTGCTGCTAACGAACAGTCGCCACCACCCCAGAAAAACAAGCAAAAACGCTCATCAAAGCGAGGCCGAGCGAAGAAAAAACACTCTACCAAACATGGTCACACAAAAGAGGGGAAAAGTAGCACTAAAACCTCATGGCGCGACGCACAAGAGCTGTTTAATGCCAACTATACCGAGAGTTATAATGAGTTTAAGAAAAAGATCGCGGGCTTTGATCTAGAAGAAGAGCAGCGTAATAACCCTCAAGTGCCCTTAGTTGGGCGTCAGCAAGCTATTGAAGCCTTTGGTAGTTTGCTTGGTGACGCCTTAAATTTCACGTCAACCAAACTTGCAGATAAATACGGTTTAAACCTCAACCCAAAAACTAATCCGGGCAAAGATGGTTTTTGGTCGTGGCTTGATAATTATACTGATTGGGCAGCAAAAGCTTTTTCGCAAGCGACCCATTATTTCGATACAGAAGCCCAAGTAATTGAGCTGGAGATTGAAGCTAAATCAACCGAAGAATTACAAAAATTAGATAAAGAGCTAGCAAAGCTTGCACACAAAATTGCCCGAAAAAGTGAATACGCTGATACAGAAACTCATGAGCTTATAAATCAACTGGTTAAAGCTGCTCGTAAAGTAATGGATCTTAATGATTCAAGTTTATCTCTCGCAGAGCGTAGGCGGCTTGCTCGTGAAATAGTAAGAAAGAATGCGCCAAGGGCTCACCGAATAACAGAAAAATTTGAGCCGTTTTATGAGTTTGCTGGTGGACCAATTAAATCCATTCTAGAGCCTGATGTTGCCTATGGCAGCAAAGCCACAGGTAGTAATCTTGATGAAAAT
>JBOFXO010000125.1:0-1260 GCA_051654185.1 Vibrionaceae bacterium
CACACAACGGCCGAGCACTTACTCCTTATGCTCTTTGGGCTGTATTTGCGGGGAATGTGCTACCTCAGGCGATGTTCTTGCTTGCAGATCTTCTTCTTGCTCCATTTGCTCTTGCTCTTGCTCTTGCTCTTGCTGTTGAGCCTGTTGAGCCTGTTGCGGTTGAGGCGCAAATCTAAGCGCGACGGTTTGTGCTTGCGGGATGGGCTGTTGTGGTTGCGGCTGAGGGATGAACGTAACTACTGTGGGCAATTGCGGGGGCTGATGGGCCTGCAGCTGCTGTAACAGCAGCTGTTGCTGTTGCAGTAGTAGCTGCTGCTGTCGCAGTTGCTCTTGCTGCTGCTGCAATTGTTGTTGCAACTGCTGTAGCTCTTGCTGAGCAATTAATACATAAGCGGTTTTTTGCGGCTGCTGCGGGCGTGGTTGTATTGGCTTTTGGCGCAAAGTAGCTGAATAAGGCTTTGGGCGCGGCCCTAAATGCTGCCCCGCTTCCCTGTGGACGGAAGGGGCGCTTGGTATAGCCGGCAGGTTACTTAGTTGATGGGGCATGGGCACTTTTGGTGAGGCAGTCAATAGCTGCTGCAGTGGAGTAGGATGCTCTGGCGTAGTTTGTGCTCTCGTTGTGGTGGCTGTGGCTGGTGCTAGAGGTTGCGGCATTCTTCTTGGCGCAGCGGTCTGACTTGGTGTTACGCCTCTATTTTTTAGCTCAACGCTCATGAATTCGATAAGGTTTTTAATGTCGCTTTTTGTTTTGTATTTATTATCGCTCAAAAAGTCTTCACACCAACTGCTTATCGTTGTTGTTGGCATGCCAAATAATTCTGCGCAGCGACTTCTGTTAATTTTAGGAGCGTTGTAAAAACGAACAAAAGCCAGAACAAGTAGCCTTAAGCGAACATATGGCTGGGTTTCTTTGTTGATCTGCTCTAATAGGTACTTAAGCGTTTCATTTTCGCATCTACTTATTGTTTCGGCGTTAAAAGACAGCCGCATCGCCATCGAAAAGTCAAAACGCGACCCTCTGTGTAAACATTTTACTGTGCTGAGATCTACTCTTGTGTCAGGGTTTAGTGGTGCTAGCTGCAGCCCTGGGATATTTTCAAGAAAAAGTGCTGTTATCGCGTCTTCTGCAGTTGCTACAGGCTGTTGTGCTGCTTGTTGTGGCGCGGCGGCTGGCGCCTGCTCAGGCGCAGGGGTATGGCTGGTTGGCTCGCTTTGAGGACTCACAGCTTGGATCGCCGATGCTTGGTGCGCAGGATTGCT
>JBOFXO010000126.1:0-2954 GCA_051654185.1 Vibrionaceae bacterium
CTGATAGTAGCTCGCGTCGCGATTCAGCGCTTAAATTTAAATTTGGTACACCCATAATGCCTCTTTAGAATTATAAAATTTGGTGCAAAATGCGTGTATAGCTTTTCATACAACACTATCTGGCAAAAGTGAATTTATATGAATCATGTTCCTAATATTTAGGCCTCTATAAATTTTTTCTCGTTCGATGCAGTGCGCAAATAATAGACACCAGCACAAAAAAATCGCCCACCT
Organism: Vibrionaceae bacterium; assembly: GCA_051654185.1. Taxonomy (GTDB): domain Bacteria; phylum Pseudomonadota; class Gammaproteobacteria; order Enterobacterales; family Vibrionaceae; genus Enterovibrio. The sequence goes on from JBOFXO010000126.1 coordinate 235, forward strand.
TTGCAGGCGGGCGACTCTTTACATTTTGACTTTCGCCATAGTGAGTGTGAGTGCAAGTACTTATTATTACAGCTCACAACATGGCGATTAACCGCCACCTTCATCATCACTGTCCTCCGGAGTTTGTTGCGATCTTGGCAGCGCCTGACTAAACATTCTTTGTAACTCTTGGTAATACAGCTGTAACGCAAGCGCAGCATCTCGTGTGACTTGTGCTTCTTGTGCCGATGGCTGCCCGTGAGTCTGGCTAGCAGAAGTAGAAGGAAATTCTAAGGTTAGACTCGATGAAGGGATCCCCGCAGGCACCCTCAAGAGCGGGACTTCTGTGATTGGCAACGGGCGCGATATTACTGGCGCGCCTTCAGTAGTGGTAGGGCTTCTAAATTGCAGCGCTGGGCCTGCCGAAATGCTGATACTTAAAGGAATAGAAACGTGCTCCGTGTTTTCTGTATCCTCATCATCGCTGCTGAGCCACTCTGCCCCCACATCCATAGTAGGATGTACCTGATAACAGCCCAATGTCGGGGTAGCGCTAGATGACTGAACTGAGGAAGATATCGGCGGTATGTAGCTGCGCGTTGCTGCAGTAAGATCTCCTACCTCTGCATCTGGACTAGAGGCTCTGCGAGAGGAAAACCTTGATTGTAGTGTAAGCTGCCCAGTAGGTAGCAGGCTAGATGTTGACGACAGAGCTTGAGCTTCACGGCTAAAGGGCGAGTAGCTAGAAAATGGGCTATTGTTACCATCCAAGAACGGTGGCCAATCAGTAAAAATAGACGAAGCCTCTTCTCCCTCTGAGCTTGACTCATCTAAAGACACAACCCTTCTCTCTCCTTGGCTTGGAGCTCCGTATGGCGACACCACATATTCGCCACGAATAGATAAATGAGTAGATAAATCTTCTTCCGATAACGGTGATGGCGGCAACGGCCAAACAAATTCTTCAACAACCCCTTCAGATGCTCGCCGCTCACGACTAGCAGCACTTTCGCTTACCTCGCCCAAGCCACTTTGAGATGGTGCAAGCAATAATGGGACAACTTTTCTTCTTTGTTCCACTACAGGCTTAAGAGTTATGGTCGCTTGGCAGACATGTGCTTCTTGCAAACCGAATGCACTTCGCTGGACTGGCGCTGTTTTTGCTTCAACGAAAGATTCAGATAAAAGCCTTGCTTGAGCTTCATCACCTTCTTCATCAACAATCTGATAAGTTGCTAAAAAAACACCTTCAACAGATCCAGCTGCTTCGTTGCTATTTTCTAATGGTGGTGGGCTTGACAACGGCAATGGTGGAGGAGAAACACTCTGCTGCATTTCGGCTTGCGCTTGTTCGCTTGTAGCTAATAAGGCTGAATAAGGACGTGCTAAAGGACGGTGCAGCGGGGAAGGTGAACTTGACGACGATGGCGCGGGCGATATAGGTCGAAAAGAGGTTTCTTGTGCGCCGGTGACGGGCGAAGAGCTTAAACTCGAACTTGATCTCTCTGCTGGGCTTGATGCTCGGCTGAAAGGTGAATAATTAAACAAAGCACGCAAATTATAAATCGGGCTTGTCGCATCAGCAGATAAAGCAGTTTGCGGCAGCGTTTGCGGCCTGACCACGCTCGCTGGCTCAATTGACGTTGTTAGCATCTGCTCACTAGGGGCGGCGCGCACAGCGAAATCTGTGCGAGAAAGAGATCGCCTAACTTCTGGGCTCGATGAAGGGGAAAGCTCTCCTACGCACCCTACCGAATGGCGGCGAGTAGTGGGGCTTGAATTATTAGCTGGATCAGCCATTGTGCTGGCTCCTCTCCTAAAAATTTTGTCACACCCATTCACTAGCACGTAAAAATACGACAAAAAGCGCCAGACGAGGGCATGATGCACACAGCTGCGGCAAGTACGAAAACTCGCCTACGGCAAACAATAGACAAAAGAGAATTTAAGGTAGGTTAACAGCAGGCCCCACTCGGTAAAAGTGAGGCCTCAATTTCTTTATGATATTTCATAGAAAATGAATATCAGCCGCGGATATAAACCCTATTGCAAGCGCCAGCTTTTAAACGCATTGATCAGACCATTCGTTGAGCTGTCATACGAATTGACCTGCGCATCATTGCTCAATGTTGGCAAAATGCTGTTCGCAAGCTGCTTACCAAGCTCTACGCCCCACTGATCAAAGCTGAAAATATTCCAGATCACGCCTTGCACAAAAATCTTATGCTCATACATCGCAATCAACGCGCCTAAAGTGTGAGGAGTGATTTGCTTAACCAAAATCGAGTTGGTTGGACGATTGCCGCTAAACACTTTAAACGGAACCAGATGCTCGATCTGCGCAAGCTCTTTACCTGCAGCAGCAAACTCTGCGATAACTTGTTCACGCGTTTTACCAAATGCCAATGCCTGCGTTTGGGCAAAAAAGTTTGCCAGCAGCTTTGGATGGTGATCGCTAAGCGGATTGTGACTCACCGCAGGCGCAAGAAAATCACACGGAATAAGCTTTGTCCCTTGATGGATCAGCTGGTAAAACGCGTGCTGACCGTTTGTACCAGGTTCGCCCCAAATGATAGGGCCAGTTTGGTAGCTTACCGGATTGCCGGCGCGATCAACTGCTTTGCCGTTTGACTCCATATTGCCTTGTTGAAAATAGGCGGCAAAACGGTGCATGTATTGATCGTATGGCAAAATCGCTTCTGATTGCGCGCCATAAAAATTGTTATACCAAATGCCGATCA